>JAEWMZ010000449.1 GCA_023392995.1 Bacillota bacterium | reverse complement strand
TTTCACTCACTGCCTATTTAGGAGAAAAAAGCGTGAACCGTAAGATTCGCTCAATCACTCCCATTGAGGATGGCTACCATATTGTCATCGACCCGATTTATTACAATGGCAATTTTAAATTAGTTATTCAAGAGAATAACAACCTTACCAGCTTCACGAAAGAGGATGTGGAGCTGAGTAATATCCATGTCAAGGATTTGGATAAATTCGAAGCAAAAATAGACGGTGACGTTATTTACCGCCTTTACAGCCCAAAAGCTGAGGCGCCTCGTCCCCTGCTGCTTTTCCTCCATGGAGGGGGAGAATGCGGCAGTGATAACCTACTTCAGATGACCGGCACCCTCGGTGCGCTCAAGCTTGCAGATATGTATCCTGAACTTTATGTTATGGCACCGCAAGCACCCGGCAGTATAAGCGAAATGCTGCCTGATCCTTCTGTAGTATTTAAAAATACCTTTCATACAACTACGATTATGCCTGGTATGGGCTGGCACAGAGAATATATTGCAAAGGTATGTGATGTGATTCGTAAGATGATCGCTGATGGAAAGGTTGATCCTGATAAAGTATTTGTAACCGGTTTATCTATGGGCGGGTGCGGAACGATTCGTGCTCTTTCGGTTGCAGGCGATTTATTTGCAGCTGCTGCTCCCATTTGCCCGTCTATGATGCCTGATACCTACCAAATTCTCAGTTCCCTTACCGATACGAAGCTCTGGGTTTCAACTGCCTATGTGGATCATACCTTCTTCCGGCATAAATATATTGTAGATGCGATTATGAAGCTGAAGGATTCCGGTAACAAAAATGCACATCTTACCCTTTATGCGCCAGAAGAATTTGAAAAGTATGGCTTTGCCGCTCCTGAGCTCCCCATCATGGAAAAATTCTCTGAAAACCATAATGCCTGGGTACTTACCTTTCATAACGAACATGGAATCATGGACTGGCTTGTAAGCCAACATAAGTAATAGCAGATAAGGAGATAACAATGAATTTTGACAAATTAACAGCGTATATTGACTCTCTAAACAAAGAATATGGCATTCCTGCCGCAGATTGTAAGATTACCAAAAACCATGAGGTTATCTATCGTCACATGACCGGATATTCCGATTTTGAAAACGCATCTCCTATTACAGATGCTACCCTCTTCCGGCTGTACTCAGCTACTAAAGTTGTGACTATGACTGCTGTGCTGCAACAAATAGAGCGAGGCAATTTGAAGCTTTACGATGAGGTGCGTGATTATCTTCCTGAATTCGACAATATGAAGGTTGCAAACAAATTCAAGTTTGAGTTTCCACTTCAATGGCCAAAGTCAACCGACCCTTGCCACTATGCACATAATACCATTCGAATCATTGATCTTATGAGTATGACCGCCGGTTTATCCTATGATACCTCCTCAAAGGAATTGCAGGAGCTAAAAGAAAAAAGCAACAATCAAGCCTCTACTAAGGAAGTAGTTGCTGCAATTGCAAAGATGCCCCTTGTCTATGAACCAAGAACTAGATATGCCTATGCTCTGGGACATGATGTGTTAGCGGCTGTTGTAGAAGTTGTATCCGGGCAGAAGTATTCCGAATATTTAACTGCTAATATCTTTGAACCCCTTGGTATTAAGGATTTCTACTTCCACTGGGATGGTAATCAAAGTCTGTCTGACCGGATCTGTGCCATGTATCAAGGTGTATTTGGAACTGATGAGATTAAACCGGATGACGGTGTTATGGCCGACAGCTTTAAATTCACTGCCAACTATGAAAGCGGTGGCGCTGGGCTGGCAGGTACGGTAGACGCCTATAGCGTATTTATTGATGCATTATCAAATGGCGGAGTGGGTGCAAATGGCGCAAGAATTCTTTCGGAGGAATCCGTAATGAAGTTTACTATTCCTTATACCACCGGACAGATGAGTGAGGATTTTGCTTTTGCCGGCAAGGTTGGTTACGAATATGGACTTGGTGTACGAGTTCTTACGGATGATAAAGTCTCCAAATCACCCCTTGGTGAATTTGGCTGGGATGGTGCTGCCGGTGCTTACGCTTTAATCGATCCGGTGAATCATATCAGTATCTTTTACGCACAGCATATTCTCGGTTTTCCGAAGGTATATCATGAAATACACCCAAAGATCCGAGATCTTGCATATGAGTGCATGGAATAAGATAGTTCAAGAACGGACAGGTAGCAGGATCTAACCTCGCTCCTATCTCAATACGGAATATAGGTAATTGCGAAACTGAGTAACTGAAGGAATCGTATTTACTGTGTATCCATTACAAGAATTACGTTGTTTCTCAACGATCCATACAGTATATAGTAAGAGGCACTTCAAAATCTGAAGTGCCTCTTACTATAATGATATATTCCTTATGATATATTCCTTTTATGGATTGTTAAGCGCTTCTAAAATGCCGCTTCCTTACGCAATATCTAGAACGGATTCCCTCCGTCTGTTTCATCCAAACCAAAGAAAGTTAAAGCTTCCTGAATGGACAGATCCCAGAATCTCCATTCATGCTTATATTCCGGAAGATCAAACCACTTAACCTCTAAGCCGATTTCCTTGCAATGTTCCTGAAATATTTTATATCTGTCGTAGAGAAGTGCGTCTTCATGTCCGCAGGCAAACATTAACTTTGGAAGTCTTCCGGTAGGCGCTAATTGATCCAGGATCGCCCACACATTTTCTTCAGAATTCATATAAGCCTCGAAGCCTCCGGCATTTTTGATCACCTGAACCATTCTGGGGTTTGTTGTATCCATAATCATATTCGGATGGCCTGGTCTTAACTCCTCAAAGGGGATGGGAACAGCGGAAAGCACCGCCGCCGCTGCAAATAATTCCGGGTAATTCACTGCAAACTTAATGGTGCCGCGTCCACCCATGGAGAGACCTGCGATGAAATTATCTTCCCGTTTATCCGATACCGGCAGCCAGCCATAGATCAGGGGCATCAGTTCCTTTGTCATATAGTCATACATGTTAAAGCCCAGCATGGAATCCGGCCAGTTGGAATAATTCGAGTTAAGAGCGGAAGGGATTACGACGACAAGATTCTTCTCAGCAGCATAAAGTTCAATGTTCGTTTTTCTGATCCAATCCGTGCTATCACCATAAGTACCATGTAGCAGCCAAAGAACCTTATATTTCTTTCCGCTGCGATAAAACTCCTCCGGTGTTACCCCTCTCTTTTTATCGGGAAGAATGACAGAAATCTGGTGGTTATTATTTAAATATTCACTTTCAAAATTATATGTTAACAATGACATATCTCATTTCTCCTTCCTATGTAGCTTTTTCGTTCAATGATAAACTCCATATTTACTTTCTTTACCTTCCGCATACTATTTCGTTTCGCAATTATCGGACGGTTTCTTGTACTTGCTTGTACTAAGTCGTTCAATTAGCTGTACCGGTAAAATCGAGCGTGTATGCATTACTTTTCCTTCAATCCCTCGAATCACCTGTTCTGTTGCACAGACTCCCATTTCATAGATCGGCTGCTCAATCGTAGTAAGATTCAAAAGCTTCGATATCTCTAATCCGTCATAGGAAACAATGGGCATATTATCTAAAATGCCTTTATTCTTTATCTCCTGATCGCATATAATTTTTGCAGCCAGCATATCACCCGTAATAAACAAGCCATCTGCTTCCCTTGCCTGCTCCAGTCCTTCCAGAAAGCTTCCCACGAGAACGCTTTCCTCCTGTAAGGAATCAGAAGCACATAGGTAATGGGGCGTTAAGCCCAATTTCTTGCAGCCATCAAAAAATCCCACATTTCTATCATTCATAGCCATATAATCCGGTATTTTATTACCGAACAATACCGGATTCTTACTACCTGCCATAGAAAGCTCTTTTGCTGCCAGCATCCCTCCATAATAATTATCTGAGGTAACGGTCGTAACTCCTTCAATATTTCTGTCAATGCTAACGATCGGAAGCGTTTTTCCGGCATAGATGCTGGCATCACCCAGTCTGCTGCATAAGATTATGCCATCCACCTTGTTACCCTCCAGCATGGATACCATTTCTATTTCACGATCCTCGTTCTCTCCGGACCGGCATAGGATCAGCTTGTAGCCATTATTATGGCAGGTCTCTTCTATTGCCTCAATCAGTCTGCTAAAGAAAGCATATTCAATGGATGGCACAATCAATCCTATCATATTGCTCTTTTGTTTCTGCAATGCTCTTGCCATTTCGTTTGGCTGATAGTTTAACGTTTTCATAGTATCATATACTTTTTGCCTCGTAGTATCGCTGATCGGCCCACGGTTATTTATAATCCGGGACACCGTTGCGATTGATACATTGGCATGTTTTGCTACATCCTTGATTGTTGCCATTTATACTCCCGTGCCTTTCACTTTTTGATGACCTATTCAAAAAATGAATAGGCCTTAATGAATAGTTTGAAAGTTATTTTATTCAAACTTTATTACCTCTCTTTAGATTAAAAGTTTACTCTTTAACATGAGAAATCATCCAGTCAAGAATACCTTCTTCATTATGCAAAGCAAGTATCCAGCTGTTATGGTTCTCCGCATCCAGCTCTTTATCGGTGATTCCTTCCGTAGTGCCGATTCCGTATTTCTCTAGTTCTTCCGGGAGATACATGGTATATTTCACATCTGTTCTGCCCTCGCTCCAAAGCTTGTTACAAGCATTTAAAATATAGGCATGTCTGCCATGCTGATGATCCATATAAGCTGTTGGTATCCATACCGGAACCTTCGGCCAATGCAAGAGCTGTGGATAGCTTTCTCCATTCATACTAGGGCAGATCGGTACTGCTGCGGCAAATAAGTCGGGAGCCACTGAAACCGCGTTAATGGTTCCACCCCCGCCCATACTCATACCAATGATGTAGACTCTCTTTGGATCAACTTTTCCCTCCAAGATCATTCCTCTGATAATGTCACATACCTTGCCCAGGTAATCCCGGTTCCAGCCTCTCTCGCCCTTAAGTGCAAAGGGGGTCATTCCTATCTCAACGCGGAAGGGATTGCCTCTCTTCTTCATGATTGCAAAGTTCTCCTGCATGGTAAGAGCACCAGCCGGTGCCTGCGGAGCCATAATATACATTTCAGGCCATTTTTCGGCTAATCTTAATGCGCCTAGGGTACCTGTCAGCTGAAGAATATTATCATCACCACATTCACCGCCGCCGTGAAGGAATAATACGAGGGGTCTTGGAGTAATTGCCTCCGGCTCATAGATTCGGTAAATTACACCCTTTTCCTGCTTTGCAGTAAAGTTATCCAAATCTTTGACCACAATTTCATCGATTTCTTTCTTTGTTACTGTTACGTCTTCCTCGCCGATCTTTCCTGTGATTTTAAAATCATACCGATATAAAAATGGATCTACAACAACCTCTATGCCATCTGCGGCTGCTTCCACCGATAAGACACCTTTCGATAACGCCTTTCCGCTGAGATCGCAATAATGTCCTTCCATCGTAAGAGAAACCTCGCTTGCCTTTCCTTCATTATCTGTTATAAATTTAATGCTGTCAACTGCCTGTCCATAATCCCCAATATGGGTGTATGCTATTATTTTTTTCATACGAATCTCCTTTTTTATAAGTTATAGTGTTTAGATAATTGCGAAACTCATTAACTGAAGCTATTGTATACACAGCAGCTACTGTTTCGAAGCGGAAGTTAAGCCTCGAAGGAAGCACCCACGTGTAAAAATAGTATATGCTGTGTATACATTACAAAAACTATATTGTTTCGCACTTACCTACTGTTCCAGTGTCTATGAAAGCATATTATCATAATTCTCCGGAACCATCTCCCCCTTAAACAGGTCTTTGATCAGATCTGCCAGGAAGGCTGACAGGTCTGCAAAATGATCCGTTACATAAGTGACTCCCTCGCAGCTTGTAACCTGAAGGCCATAGAAATTCTTAGCAAACCATTCGATGGATACCAATAACTCCTTATCTCTATGCAGTGCTTCGCAATACATGCATCGAACCGTATCATCAATAACACATCCAATGCTTCCTCTGGCAAATTGTAATCTGCGGCCATCCTTCAGTATCAGAACAACACTGGCCGCCTCATCACTGGTACTGTACTCCGCTTCAAAGACTTCCGCCAGAAAGGACAGTGGAACACAAAGATAGGAGCCTCTAACCTGCTGATCTCCATTTAAGCCATGGTATTTTAGCTTATCCCACTGGATTGCCTTTGTCTTTAAATCAACCACTTTGTTGCCAAACCAAGCTTTGTCGAAGCCTCCGGCTACAGCAATACCAAATTGATCGCCTGTTCTTGGGAGCTTCGTTTCCTCATGCGTAATGGTGCCATCCGCATTTCTTCTAGTACCGGAGAATAAATAATCCCAGTAAAGGAATGCTTCATCCAGGGTCTGACCATGA
This sequence comes from Bacillota bacterium, assembly GCA_023392995.1. GTDB lineage: Bacteria > Bacillota > Clostridia > Lachnospirales > Lachnospiraceae > Mobilitalea. The sequence goes on along the minus strand of JAEWMZ010000449.1, from coordinate 36,192 downwards.
TCCCTGTTCTTAATATCCACATAAACGAGATCTGCTTTCTTTCCCTTATAGAAGGCAAAATTGTCTTCCCCGATAATACTGATCTGGGGTACCAGCTCACACTCATTCAGTCGCATCCAATAGATACGGTTCATCTTATTCACAGTGTATTCGTCATATGCTTTTCCCGGCGGAAGACCATTCTTTTCCGGTCTTGACTGCCAGATTGCAAGATGACCTGCCTTGTTAATAATCTTTCCCTCCGAATCGAATAGAATTTTCGGCTCACAGGGTCCGCCGGAACCTGCGGCACCTGCTAGGATATCTCCGTACTGTCTTGCAAACTGTCCCGTCATAATGTTACCCATGGACATACCCTGCAGGAAGATTCTGCCTTCGTCGATATTATATTTTGCTTTCATCTTCTCAATCAGGGCAAGAATCATGTTCATATCATGATTATCCTTAATGTCCTTTGGTGGAAATACAATTGGAAGATCTGGAGCAAGTGCCGGGTCAAAATCATCGAACACACCATAACTAGCCCACATTCTCTTCTCATGGGCATTTGGAAAGAGGCAAATAAAACCTTCTCTTTCTGCCACCAAAGTCCAGGAGGTGTAAATTGCATGTCCCCAGCCGGTCATCAGTCCGCCGTGTAAGCCAATGACAAGGGGAACCTTTTTGGATGGATCATAGCTTGCCGGAACATATTCATACCAGGTATCTTCACCGGCACCCTCGATTACTTCCTCTTTTAATTCCTGAAGTCGCTCGGGATAAACGATGGAATTGTTGCCATTTTCATTCACTACAATATCAGTCGTCTTAATAATCTCCGGAAGATACTCCCTGTTATCATCATCAGGAGTTCCCGGTAAAATTCTTATCTCTGCCATTTTGAGTTCCTCTCTTTCTAGTCTATTAATATCGTTTCCTTTTCATTGTGCAAAAGCTTACGGATAATGTCTGCCATATTAACACCAAGCTCTGCATGATGATCTGTAACATATAATACATCTTCATATCTTGAAGCACACAGATTCATTACGAATCCTGCAAACCATTCCAGCGAAATAAGTAACTCACCATTTCTATATAAGGCCTCGCAATACATGCATCTAATGTCATCATTGATAATGCAGGCAATGCTTCCTCTTGCGAATTGAGCTTCTCTTCCATCCCTCAGATACAGATAGGCAACTGCTCCATCTTCCTCGTATTTGTATTCCAGGTCAAAGGTCTGAGCCAGGAAGGAAACTGGTACACAGATATATTCTCCCTTTACCTTCTGACCACCGTTTAAACCATGGTATTTTAACTTTTGCCACAGAACGGCAGGTGCCTTCATCTCCACTTTCCTGTTCTCAAACCAGGCTGTGGTGCATCCATCTGCTACCGCAATGGCAAATTGATCCCCTTCGCGCGGAATGCGGGAGCCTTCATCAACAATGGTTCCATCTGCTTTTCTTCGAAGTCCTGAGAAATAGTAATCCCATACCAGCGCCGCTTCATCCAAGGTCTGTCCATGGTCTCGGTTCTTGATTTCAAGAAAAACATTATCTACTTTATCTCCCTTGTAAAAGGCAAAGCCATCTTCACCAATAATACTAATCTTTGGAGCTGTTGTGCAGCCATTTAACTCATTCCAATATACCCTTGTATATTTGTAGATGGTTAAATCATCGAACTCGCACCAGGGCGGACAGCCATTTGTCTCCGGTATTGAAGTCCACATTCCCACAGGACCCGCCTGGTTCTTAAGCTTCCCCTCCTGATACAGCAATCGTGGATTGGGAGTGCCGCCACCGGCACCGGAAGCTGCTGTCAGCTTGTCCCCGAAATACCTGGCAAACTGGGAAGTAAACATATTCCCATTGGACATGCCCTGCATAAAGATTCTTTCTTCATCAATATTGTACTTACCCTTTAAATAGTCAAGCAGTGCAAAAACTAATTTAAAATCCGGATTTTCTTCATTGGTTCCAAGGTTTTGCTTGATATCCTTCGGCATTTGCTCATCGACTCTTCGTTCTAATTCGGAGGCCTCCAGTGTCCATAATCTTCTCGTATGAGCATTTGGAAAAACGACTATAATATTGTCTCTGTCAGCCACCAGCGTCCAGGAGGTATAGATTGCCTGTCCCCAGCCGGTCATTAGTCCCCCATGCATGGAAAATACAAGAGGCGTTTTCTTTGCAGGATCATAACCCGCTGGTACATACTCATACCAGGTATCCGGGGTATCATTCCCCATGATTTCGTGAAATTCCTGAAGCCGCTTTGGATAGGGCTGTGAATTATTTCCGTTTTCATTTACCACAATGTCCGAACCCTTAATGGATTCCGGCAAATACTCTCGATTGGTATCATCCGGGGTTCCCGGTAAAATTTTGATCGTATTTCTCATGGTTCTGTCCTCCTTTTATAACATAGCTTCATAGTGATCAGGAACAATCTGGTCTGTCAGCAGGTCTTTAATCAGATCCGCCATATTGGCAGATAGCTTATTGGAGTGATCTGTTACATATACCACCTCTTCACACGCAGAGACATGCAGGTTACAGATGTATTCTGAGAACCATTCCACAGATACAAAGAGCTCCTCACCCCGGTGCAGCGCTTCGCAGTACATCTGTGTAAGTGAATGATCGATGATACAGCCAATGCTTCCCCTTGCAAACTGAAGTGCTCTGCCGTCCGCCAGCTTTACTCTTGCCACAAGCGTATCCTCGGAATAAGTAAGCTCAGCCGCAAAGGCCTTCGCTAAAAAGGATAGCGGCACCATATGATACTCGCCTCTGATCTTCTGTCCGCCTTCCAACCCGTGGTACTTCATCTTGTTCCAGTGAAGCGTCTCTCCGGACATTTCCTGAATCCTGTTCTGAAACCACACCTTAGAGCTTCCTGTTGTAACTGCGAAAGCGAAGGCATCTCCCTTTCTTGCCTTTACCGGTTCGGTGCATACAATCCTTCCATCCGGCTCTCTTCGAATACCGGAGAACAGGTAGTCCCACACCAGGGCAGCATCATCAAAGGTCTGTCCGTGATCCCGGTTTTTAATATCAAAATAAACCACATCCGCTTTCTTCCCCTGATAGAAGGCAAAGTTATTCTCTCCCTGAATCGTAATCTGGGGAATTAAATCACATTCATTGATTCTCATCCAGTAGATTCTGTTATACTTATGTACCTTCTTCTCAAGTTCTCCTCTGGGCGGAATATCATTCAGTTCCGGCCTTGACTGCCATATGGCAAGGGGGCCGCCCTGATTGATTATCTTTTCCTCCTTTGTGAATATCAGAGATAAAAAGGCTGCTGCACCGGAGCCTGCCGCACCAGCCAATACATTTCCAAAGCTTCTCGCAAACAAAGCAGTCATCATATTACCCATAGACATACCCTGCATAAAGATTCTTCCCTCATCGATGTTATAGGTTTTCTTCATTAATTCAATCAATCCCAAAGACAGCTTTATGTCATGATTATCAGCTACCGCTTCCGGGGAAGACTTAATGCCCTGGGGCTCACCCTCCATGGAACCCGGAGTTAGCTTTTCCGGATCAATCTCCCAGGTTCCCCACTTGACTTGCCAGAATCTGTTATAGCTTGCATTGGGGAATACAACGATAAATCCATCCCGATCAGCGGCAATCGTCCAGGAGGTATAAATCGCCTGCCCCCAGCCAGTCATCATCCCTCCGTGCATGGACAGTACCAGAGGTGTTTTCTTGGACGGATCGTAGCTATCCGGCACATATACATACCATTCATCTTCTCTATCGTCTGCAATTATTCCGTGGTATTCCTTCAAGTTCTTTGGATATGGCTGTGAATTATTGCCATTCTCATTTACCACAATATCAGAACCCTTGATTTTCTCAGGAAGATAATCTCTATTATCATCATCCGGTGTTCCCGGTCTTAAAAACATTTCTCCCATAGCGACACCCATTCCTTTCAAATTTTTAACCTGTTTTACCCTCCGTAGCTCAAAGGAATCAAGTTAAGAATCATCTATGTAAAATCGATTCTAATGCTCTTTTCCATATCTATCTCTATTTTGTAGCTTACTCTTTTTCATAGCTTACTCTTTTTATAGTTTACTCTTTTTAATAACTTACTCTTTTCTATAGCTTGCTTTTTTACAGCTTACTCTTTTTTAGTAGCTTAGTTTATTTCTTAGCTTGCTCATTCCACAGTTTACGCAATCCCACAGCTAACATTATTCCGTATCTCGCTGGAAAGTCTCCTTGATATCCAGCCAATCCAGGAAATTCTTCACATGGCGGTTACAATATTCCCAGTTATGGGCACCATGATCAATGACTCTGTGAAACTTTAATCCAATGGACTCATATAAATCCATAAACGCCACATTATCCTCATAATGGGTATCCTCCACCCCGGTTGCCATATAGCCCTTGGGTAAGGTTTTTCCTGCTGCCAGCTGCTTCTTCAGCATATAGACAACATCATCTTCCGTGTTCTTCGTATTCGCCGCATCGCCGTAAGCAGCAGCAAACATAAAGAAGTCATCTGTTTTGTCCTCTAACTCGGGTATCACATCGGGTACATTTTTGATACCGGAGAACAGACCAAAGGCTGCGAACTTTTCCGGATCCCGAAGCATCCATTTTAGAGATCCGTATCCTCCCATGGAGAAACCTGCAATATAGTTCTCCTTTGGATCCTCGGATAATGGGAATAAATGTCTTACTACTTTGGGAGTCTCAATGGAAAGCTGTGTAAAATATTTAAAATCTCCATGCTTCGTATCCATATAACCGGAGCAGTAGGTTCCGCTGCATACAACCGCTACCCCTGCTTCTGCCGCATAAAGCTCAAGAGCTGTATATCTTTGCCAATCGGTATAATCAAAACCGCCGCCGGACTGTAGCCAAAGCACCGGATAACGATAACCCTTTGGTCTGTCCGCAAGGGAGTGACCCCAGGTATTTTCCGGGATAATCACATTAACACCCACCGTCATCTGGAGTGCTTCTGAAAAATAGTGCAATCTAAAATTCGCCATCTTCGCTTCCTCCTATTCTATCTATTGCTTAACCAATGAATTGCATCCCTTAATATCATCGGTTCACTGAAATCCATTATCTCACCCTTTGTGTCCCTATACTCTGCTTTATCTCCCAAGACCTTTGCCAGCCGTACTCTTTCCTCTGCATAGCTGGATTCTTTTTTTCCGGTAAGATAGAATTTACCTGTACTGCTCTTTTGAGCCAACGCATATACATCATGCTCACTGCCTGTTATTTTTGTAATATCTCCAAAGACTGCCTTTAACGATTCTTCTTTATGGAAAATCTCCGTAGGTTCACCGTTCATTGCCTTCTTACAAATTTTATCCATATCATAGATTCCATCCATCGCAATGCATCTTGTAAAAACCTCCGGGTGCTTGATCGCAGCCTTTACAGCACCGTATGCTCCTGTTCCCACACCGCCGATCCAGTTCAAAGCAGGATCTTCCGAAATAGGTAGATTGTTTCTGCAAATTCCCGGCAGTTCTGTTGCAAGGAAATTCTCAAAATTCGGGCCATAATCCATATTGGTGCAAATGGTATGCTGCGCATCGGGAGCAATAATAAAGATTCCATATTCCGCCGCACACTTTTCTGCCATCGTTTTATTCCAGTCCAGCGCGGTTCCCCCCTCGCTGTGAAGCAGCCATAATACCGGGTACTTCTTCTCATGCTTTTCATCATCAATCAATAACTTATCCATTTCAGGCAGATACACCTTTGCGCTAAAGGATCCACATAAAATAGTTGATAGGGCATTCAATTCTAAGTAGGCCATTTGTTCAACTCCTTTTTCCTTTTGATATAAATATTTTCTCATTTTGAATGATAAATGTCAAACGTTTACACTGCACTTTTCTGCTTTATTTTGTTGATTTCTTGACTTTTTTTGTTGAATTTGTTAATATCAATTAAAATCACAATATTTTTTTTGTTTATTTTTCGCGTCAACAATACCATATAATGTAAACGTTTTATCAGGAGGGCAACATCTATGACATTCTTTAAACCTAAAACTCCTTATTCTATAAAAAAGATTTTCTACAAATATTTTTTCACACTTTTTGTATGCACCTTTGGCGTACTAATCTTTTACTGTATCATGTTTATTAAGACCAACTCCGAACAAATGTCCTACAATGCAAGTTCTGCTATGGATTTCTATGTATCGGCTCTTCAGTCCGAAATGGCTGAGGTTTCCTCCTTTGAACAAAAAATATGCTATTCTGATACTTCCTTTCAACTCCTAACCATGAAAAGTCTGAAAGATCCTGACAAAGTAGTGCTACAGTATAACGTAACGGAAATGCTGAAACGACATGTTTCACCCTATCAGTGTGTTTTTATTTTTAATAAAGAAAGAACGATATCGATGTTCGCCTATGGTTCTTCCTTTTCATCCAATGGATCACAATATATCTACCAATTAAAAGAGAATTTAAGAGATTATTGGTTCGAACAGGAACCCAGCCAGTTTAACACCTGGATTACCTTCCAGGATGAGCACAATACTGTAATCATGAAAACCTTAAAAGTTAAGGACATCTATGTCTGTACTACCTTAGACCTTAACAAGTTTGATCTTATAAAATATTCTAACTCTGATCATGCATCCTTCTCCTATGGATTTTTTAACAAGGATAAGGTTTTGACAAACAAAGACTATTTTACTAATATGGGTATTTCAATCGAAGATTTGAATAATTCTATAAATAAGCCCTTTTTCTCCAATCATTATGTGAAGACATCACCCATTGAAGAAACAGATATCAGCTTATGTTACATCTTTAGCTCGAATTACATGTGGTTATTTGCCAAGATCTCGGTTACCGTATTTATTTTGATTGCGCTCATAACCTGTGCTATGATTATTTATATATTTTACTCCATCAATAAAATTTTGCTTTACCCCATTGATCAGATCAATGCTGCCACAAGTCATCTGGAACAAAATGATTCAGCTTCGTTCCTGACCAATAAAGACAGTAATATTATTGAATACCAAAACATAAACCATGCCTTGGCTAATCTGATTGATCAGAAGATTGCCTTAAACACGGAGAAACAACAGGAGGCTTTCGAAAAGGATCATGCACGGCTGCAATATTATTATCAGCAAACTCGCTCCCACTTTTTCATAAATTGCCTGAAGAGTTTATATCATATGCTGGAATCCAACGAATATGTGAAGATGCAAAGAATGATTATTGCTTTTTCAAATCACCTTCGTTATGTGTTCAACGATAATTTAAAGCTTGTATCCTTAGAATCCGAGCTGCGGGAGGTCAATGATTACTATAATATTCTATTATTAGACCGTGTCACACCGATTGTTCTCAATACCGAGGTTGATCCACAGCTTCATACGTACAAGGTACCCTCGCTCTTGATTCAGACCTTTTTAGAGAATACTGCAAAATATAGCGAACAAGCAGATACCTTAATTATATTCAATGTAAAGATAAGCCTCGCCGAATTGAATGATGTGCCGGTTATGCAGATTCATCTAAGCGATAATGGTGTCGGTTATACACCTGAAATGCTCGAACGGCTTAACAGTTCAGAAAATGATTTATTTGCAAAGAAGCATGTTGGTATCTCAAATTTAAAGCATCGAATTGCTCTGATCTATAAATCCAACTATCAGTTTGCATTTTATAATAATCCTTCCGGCGGTGCATGTGCATTAATCTATCTGCCCCTCTTGGAAGCCTTTGAAGAGTAACAAAGGAAAAGAATGAAAGAGAAACACTTTCAAGCTTTTATTAAGGCCTATCTCAAAGCAAATCGATTCGTTTTGGAATAGGTTATCAAAAAATGAAAGGCACGTGTATAAGAATGAATCTATTAATTATTGACGACCAGATATCCGTATTAAAAGGAATCACGAGCGGTGTTAAATTCGATAAAGTTGGCATTGACCAGGTCTTCACTGCTACCAATGTCTCCGATGCCAAGAAAATCATACAACAAAATGATATTGCTATCCTTCTATCCGATATCGAAATGCCTGGAGAAAATGGCCTCAGCTTAAGTAAATGGGTCTATGAGAATTACCCTTCTATTATACGAATTCTGCTAACCTCCCATGCTTCCTTTACCTATGCTAAGGAAAGCATCCGGTTTGGCTGCTTTGACTACATTATTCAGCCCGCTCCCTATCATGAGATTGAGGATGTACTGATGCGGGCAGTCTCCAAGATCATGTCCGACAGACAAAAAAATCATTATTATAATATGGAATTTATAAGTAATATCGTGCTTAATTTATTCTCTCAGAATCCCTCCAATAAACAGCAGTCCATTCAATCCTTAAATCAAATGGGATATGCCATCAAAGAGGATTCTAAGGTTCAGGCTATTATTATTGATATTTATCCATACTCCGAATCAAGCTCTCCCACCTTATCCGATCAGACGCTATTTATCACTTTGCTGGAAAGTGCCAATCGAAGCTTTTATTTACCTGCAATCTACCCACTTATATGCCTTAACAGATTTAAGCAGTTTGTTCTTGTTTTGTTTTGTAATGACAACTCGCTGGATGGCATTATGCATGAGACTTTTGAGTCCTTTTATCAAAACCTTCGTACGGAAATTGGCCCAGAGTTATCCTGCTATGCAACCACACGTAATCAGCTCGCTAACATTCGTGACATCATCCATGCCGGGGATCAGTTGTTAAAAAATAATGTTGCAAAAAAGCCAGGAATGTATTTTTCCGATAAAGATGTTTTAATCTCCGGCTCAACCAATATTCTAGAGAATATTGCTCGTTGGACAAAGCTTTTGGAGAACGGTCAATTTTCCTTATTGGAAGAAAATATATTTTCCTACCTGAATTTTAATGTATCCATTAATCGTCTTAACCTGGAGAGCTTATGTGATTTCCACCAGCAGCTGACTAAGATATTCTTTGTGTACTCCTATCAGAATAATATTGATATTATGGGATTGTTTACGGATGAGTATAACTACAACGACTATATGAATAGCTTTAAAGATGTTAAGTCTTTGAAGAAGGGAATTTCCTTTATCGTTAATTCCATTGCCGGTGCCTCCTCCACTGATGCTACGAAGGATGACGCACAGCGGGCTAAGGAGTATATTCTTGCTAATATATCCCGTGATATTACCGTAAAGGATGTCGCCGATTATGTCCACTTGAGTCCGGAATACTTTTCTAAGCTATTCAAAAAGGAGATGGGTGAAAATGTGAAGAATTATATGCTGCGAATCAAGGTGGCGGCAGCAAAAGATCTCTTAGAAAATCCGAATATTCCGGTCAGTATGGTCGCCTCAGAACTAGGTTACAGTAACTTCTCTCATTTCACGCAAATGTTTAAAAAGCATGAAAATGTAACACCAAGCGAATACCGAAAACAGGCTTTGAAGCAGGAGTAACATAGGATATAGCGGTAAGGATGAGACCCTGAAAAAATGCAACGTAGGGTGTACCCCAGAGTGAGGCGTTTCGAGCAGTACAATGAGATTTCAGACACAGCCCCAAGGGCATATGAAAAGCAGCTTTGTATATCACAAAGATAAAATTCAATTTAGATGCTTTAGGTAATTGTGAAACTTGTTAACCAAAGATATTGTATACACAGCGGATACAGTTTCGAAGCGGAAGTTAATCCTGAAGGAAGCGTTGAAGCGGAGGAACAGATTTGCCGTGTATACAATTACAGACATTATATTGTTTCGTAAATGCCTATTAGATACTTAATATAAAGGAGTTAATGATTATGAGTTATATGCGTTTTAATTTTAGAAGTCAGACTTTGGGACATTATGTAGATGTCTCTGTTGTTTATCCCACCGATGATTATAGCTATTATGCCCAGGATTCCAATGCGACTGCTCTTTCGGTAGAGGGAAAGCGTTCCAGGGTATATTCTCCCGGTATGAAGTTTCAGACTGTGTATCTAATCCATGGCGGAGGCGATGATGATACCTTGACTTACCGATACAGTAATGCGGAGCGCTATGCACAGGAGAATCACGTTATGCTGGTGACTCCTAATATCGCGAATTCCTTTGGTATTGATACCCGGTACGGGATGAAATACCAGACGTTCTTATCGCAGGAGTTACCCGTCGTAATCCAATCCCTCTTTGCTTCTTCATCAAATAGAGAGGATAATTTCATTGTAGGCTATGCGATGGGCGGCAATGTTGCTCTTGGCACAGCTCTGATGCATCCTTCCCTTTATAAAACCTGCGTGGATATCTCCGGTGGTATTGGAATGACTCTTTCCACCGAAACATTAAAAGAAGAATTGAACGGTGATCATTTTAAAGTTAACTTTCCCTTATATAACTCCTCCTTTGGAGAAGCTGATTCTCTCGAGGAATCTCCTTATAACATAGAGGCCATTGCTAAGAAGAATATGGAGGATGGCATTGAGGTATGTGATTTCCATGTAATCTGTGGCAGCGATGAGTTTATAAGATACCGGGTAGAAAAAGATGTGGCAAAATTAGAGGAACTTGGGTACTCCGTAAATTATATATGTCCAGAAGGTTATACCCATGACTTTGTTCTATGGGATAAGTACATAAAGTTAGCCTTGGACGAGTTATTGCCTTTGAAGAGATAGCTTGGCTTCGCAGGCACGGGCTATCTAGCTGATCTGCGTCCAAACACCAATAATTCTTCCAAACACGTTAAAATAATTGCAGCCATCAATTAAAGCACTTTCTCCAAATTTTAATGAACAATCGAGTTTTAGTATGCAAAAAAAGACCGGAGTAACACTGTTTCCAACGTTACTCCAGTCCTGGCGATCGTTCGATTCCATTTCTAGTAAAGGTCTTGATGTCTGTATAGAATCCATATGACATTGATGGCCTTCAAATGTTGATGATATTACCTGTTACAAATGCAAAGATTATTACATACAATAAATACAATACTAACTGGCGAATACCTAATACAATTTTAACAGCACCTAAATTAGTTATTTTTGTTGCAGGTCCTGTAATCATAAACGCCGCGGCGGAGCCCATGCTCATACCGTCATAAAGCCATTGCTGCAAAAGTGGTATGGTACCGCCTCCGCACATATAAAGGGGAACACCAAGGGTGGCAGCCATCAGCACACCAAAGCCTTCGTTGTTGCCAAATAATTTAACAACTACATCGGTTGGGACATACCTTTGAAATAATGCAGATAATGCAATCCCAAAGAGAAAATACGGCCCTGTTGCTTTTACATTTCTTCCAAAATTCTTAAGAAAACGCCGCAGAATATTCGGATCCGTATCACGGCTTTGCGCTTCTGCAATGTCAGAAAATTTAAAAAATGATATTTTTCTATAGAATATATGTACCAGCAGCCCTGCCCCAATACCACATAGAAAGCAGGTCACAATCCGAATCGTCAAGGCTCTCGTTCCTAATGCAGCACTATAAATCATCAGCTGTGGATTGAGTAAGACAGATGACATCATAAAAGCCGCTAGCCAGTCTTCTCTCATCCCCTTCGCTGAAAAGGAGGCAGCAATCGGAATCGTTCCGTACATGCATAGTGGTGAGGCGATGCCAAGGAGACATGCCGGAACGATACCAAATACCCCCATTCTTTTGTCCTTCAATCCCTGGAACAAACGATGGATCCGTTCTTTTCCGAATACAGATACGAGCGACCCAATGACCATCCCCAACAGCCAATAGCCTACGATCTGATCCAATTGAATGCTAAAATAATACCAAAGATATATGAATTCCCTGCGTAACAGATCAATCATCCAGACTCACCAATTCATACTTACGCGAACCAAGTCCGATTTCCTCTGCCCGTTCCAAGGTATGAAGTCCATTCATTTTCTCAATTCTATTTACAAGTGCCTCTCTGCCTTCTGCCTGATAGATCAGATCAATACAGGCCTGATCCAGTGCCACCGGGTCAGTAGAGGAAAGAATTCCTATATCGTGAATATCCGGTTCTGCCGGCTTCCCATTGCAGTCGCAGTCGATACTAAGCCTGTTCATCACATTAATGTAGACAATATTCTTTCCTTTTCCCAGACTGTCGGAAACAGCCTTTCCCGCTTCCGCCATGGACTCCAGGAATTTGTCTTGAATTCCTCCCCACATACTGGTATGGCTTTTTCCTGCTGTATGGATCAGACACTTTCCTTCTCTCGAGGCAATTCCTATGGAAATATTTTTGATTGCTCCGCCAAAGCCTGCCATCTGATGGCCTTTAAAATGAGAGAGAACAAGAAAAGAATCGTAGTTTTCAAAATTAGCCCCCACCAGATTCTCTTTCAGGTTGGTTCCTCCAGTTACCGGAAGACTGATTGATCCCTCTGCATCCATAATATCCACCTCTGCTATATCGGTAAAGCCATGATCCTTTGCCACCTGCATATGCATCGCTGCTTCACCACGAGAACCACCATACGCTGTATTGCATTCCACAATCGTACCTTTTACTGATTGTACCAGTTCTTTGATCAGTTCCGGTTTCAGATAATTGCTGGCAGGAGGCTCCCCTGTACTTAGCTTTACTGCCAACTTTCCTTCCGGTGTCCAGCCCAGAGCATCATAGACAGCCTTTAGCCCCTCCGGGGTGATTTCAGTAGTCATATAGACCTTTGGTGTTTCCTTCGGTTGTGTTATCTCCTTCAAAGCAGAAGACTCCTGCTCCGTGTCATTCAGGTTTGAATTTACAGCCTCTGGACTTCCTGTTTCTGACTTTCCTGTTTTTGAATTTTCTGCTTCTGCATTCCCCGCCCCTGTAATATCTGCTCTTGAACTATCTGCCTCTGTAACAGATTCCTTCCTATTCTGAGGATCTCCACATGCTACCAGGGAAAACGATACGAGGAATATAAAAACAAAGTTAATGACTCCTTTCCACTTCATCTTTCACACACTCCATCCCTATTCTATCTTTTTCAACATTCCCTTAATTGGATATAACTACCATTCCAATAGATCAAAGCTAACGTTAAAATGTGAGAACTTTGTGAGAACTCTGTGAGAAAAAAAGCAGACTTTATACAAATACCTTGATTTCAATTGTTCTATACCTGGTTACCAGTTAATCGATCATATACTGAGCGAATACTCAAACCAAAACGTGGTTAACGCATCTTTACAATCCACACCATACCCCATCCCGTGCGCCTTTAAATAGGTACTGACGATGGAAAGGCCGATTCCGGTTCCTTTCTTACGTCCTCCGTGATGCTGACTACGCTGATATCTTTCCCAGATTATTGTACGATCCTCTTCCGGAATAGGTTCCCCTGGATTGGTTACAGACACCCGAAGTCTGCTATTCCATTCTTGGATTACTACGGATATTGCTCCTCCGTCTGCGGTATGATTGACTGCATTATTTAATAGATTCCGCATTACCTGACTAATTTTCATGGCATCTATTTTAATCGTTATCTCTTTCTGAACACTCTCCAAATGAATTTCGATTCCATATTCCTTTGCACTCTGTTCACAGTGCGCTACCTCCGATTCAATTATCTCATAAAGATTATACCAGTCCATTTTTGCCTGAACATATCCTGCCTGCATCTGAGAGTAATCCAGGATGTCGCTTACCATCTCACTCATCCGTCCAGCCTCCTGAATTATAAGATTAAGATTCTCCTCTCGCTTTTCATCGTTTTTCCAATTAATATCTCGAACCATTTCAGCATAGCCTCGGATAAGAGCAAGGGGTGATCGCAGTTCATGAGATACGTTGGCTATTACCTCTTTGCGAAGAATGTCCACTCGTTGGAGCGCGTTACCAAGCTGCTCTACCGAATCAGCTAGCTGCCCAAGCTCATCCCTTTGCGAAAGACCGGGAGTTGCGCTAAGCTCACCCTTAGCCAGTTGATCTACCGTCTCCTTAATCACATGAATTGGTTTCACAAAACGGCGTGATAACAGAGCCGCCAGGATCGCTGCAATCACAGACAAGGTTATGCTTAAGGTCACCAGCTGGCTCCGGTTAATGCGAAGTACCGTATGCAGCTGCTCCAGCGAATGGTATAAAACAATTAAAGCGGGACGGTTATCATACGTTACCGGAATACCAATTTCAAGCACCAATGGTTCCGACCCATATTGTACTATTTTATGATACGACTCTCCCTGTAAAACCTTTTGATATTCTTCACTCTGCACTAAAGAAGTCAAAAATCCGCAGATCGACTCCAGAGAATATTCATCCTGCAAGCGATAGCCCAGACTGTAAAGCGCGAGCAACTTTCCATTAACGTCAATAATCATCATTTTTCCGTTCGTGGACTTACTTATTGAGGAAAGCAGCGGATCCTGCTGAGCCAGATTTCTAGTTTTCATTTCTTCTATCATTGGCTGCAGGCGGTTTTGTACTTCAGCAACGGTAGAATCCACATAGTTCCGCTCAAATAGAAAAATCTGTACAACCCACATAAATACTATGCTAAGTGCAACCAAAAACATCATAATCAGCCACAATTTTACTATGATTTTGGAGCCGAATGGTGCTCCTTTACGTATCCTTTCTATATTCAAATTTATAGCCAACCCCCCATGCAGTTTGTATTACCTTCCTGTAATCGCCCAGGTGCTCCCGAAGTGATTTAATATGGGTATCCAAGGTACGAACATCACCATAATAATCATATCCCCAGACCTTATTCAGCAGCTGTTCCCGGCTAAGGACAAGTCTTTCGTTCTGTGCCAGGCACAATAGAAGTTCAAATTCCTTGGGCGGCAGATTAAATGCTTTTTCTCCTGCCATTACAGTTCTGGAACCGGGTGAGATACAAAACTCTCCAAAAATAAGTTCGTCACATGACCTTTTACCGCTGCGCTTAAGTACTGCTCCGACACGAGCCATTAATTCTTTCGGACTAAAGGGCTTTGGTACATAGTCGTCTGCTCCAAGATGAAAGCCCAACAGCTTGTCATATTCCTCGCAGCGGGAGGTCAGCAAAATAACCGGCACCTGGCTTTCCTTGCGGATTACTCCCAAAGTTTCAAAACCATCCAGTTCCGGCATCATGATATCCAGCACAATGATATCAAACTGTGTGCTATTGACTTTCTCAATGGCTTTCTGACCGCTCTCTGCCTCTTCGCAATGATATCCCTCCAACTCCGCATAAGTTAGCACCAATTTCCGAAGATGTACATCATCATCAACAATGAGTAATTTTGACATCTGGTTTCCTTCTTTCTTAGATCGATCTCTATGTATCCTTCCGCTCTACTCTGATGTAATAATCTGATGTAATAAATTGATAGGAAATAAATTGATTTGGCAGGCACCAATGTCGATGCCTGCCTCAAGCATACCATATTTATCCAAAATTATCTATCTTTATCCACAACGAAGTTCCATCCGCCTGTTCTTATTGGATTGAATTCATTAGATCATAAAAGTACTTAGTCTCATGAGTGCTATATAGATGATACCAGGCATCTAATGTCTTGTCAGAAAACACCTCTAATGCCTTTAATACCTGCACGGTTAATTCCAGGGGTGCGATTCCAGACGCAGTGATTAAATTCCCCTCCACCACAACGCCCTCCCTCCGGTAAGCTTGTTCTCCCTTATAGTTTGGGCATACAGATTTAAGGTATTCCAAATCATTGCTTGTATGCCATCTGGAATCCAGTAATCCCTTTCCAGCAAGGCCAAAGGTAGCACCACAGATTGCGGCTACAAGAATCCCCCTCTGCAGACACTGCTCTGCTATGGACAGAATAGGGTCATGAACTGCTTCTGTCCACGTATCCCCGCCAGGAAGAATCAAAGATACTGCGTTTTCTATACAAAGCTCTTCCAGATCGATGTCCGGTATTATTTTTAATCCTCCCATTGTTATAATGGAAGTCTTTTTCGTTCCGACCGTAATGATCTTTAATGGTCTTAATCCTTTCTTATAATATCTTCCCGAATTTAGTTCCGCAGTCAGATAACCAATTTCCCAATCTGCCATTGTATCAAATACATAAAGATATACCACCTTGCTTTTCATTCCTTTGTCCTCCGGTTTTATTTTATCAAAGAATTATGAATCATCCCTCAAACCTTCTTTCCTATTCGAAGAATCATCCTTCTCTTATAATAAAACAGCTTCACTGACATCTACCGTCAGTGAAGCGATTATGATTGATAATATTCCATTAATTCTGCTGCCACCGAGCAAAGTTTTTTCTTCAAGCTCTTCGGCTCGATTACCTGAATCGCCTTTCCGTAAGTAAAAAGGAAATAAGGGACAAATTCTTTAAAAGCCTCTTCCTCCAGTAAAAAGACCGCCTGATCTGCTGATCGCTCTTCCAGGTAATGACCAAAAAACCAATGACTGCACAAGTCTTCTAAAGCCTCTGCCCTACCGCTGATCACTAAGGTGACTACCTCATCCTTATCTAACTTCGGTAACAGCTTTTGCAAAAAGAATTCCCTGGCAGAAAATGCCTCCGGTCTTTGAAATCTCATCTGGGTCGGCTGTATTCGTAAAATCCGATCAGCCCGAAAGCTTCTGATTTCATTTCGCAAATGGCAGAATCCTACTGTATACCATTTACTATTCCAATAGATCACCCCATAAGGATCAATCACTCTGCTTTGCGCTTCTTCCTGATGTCCGGTTCGGTATTCTATTTCAACCTCATATTCATTCGCCGCTGCCCGCTCCAGTTCTTCCAGGGTCAGTTTAACCGCTGGATCAATGTCTCGGTTTATCACTTCGAAGCCGACTAAGTGGCGCGTGAGGATATTCTCCTGTTCCTGATTTGAATACATCTTAAGTTTTTGTGTTGCATTATTTAGTGACTCACTGAACGGATAGCCTGCTTCGTTGGCAAATACAGCAGCATGAAGCAGCGCTTTTTGTTCTTCCAGATCGAAGAGTAAGGGTGAATGGATAAAATTACTGAGTAAACGATAGCCTCCCTTTTGTCCTGATTCGGAAACGATTGGAACTCCGCTGACACAGAGGGAATCAATATAACGATAAACTGTTCGAATATTAATCTCCAGTTTTTCCGCTATCTGCTTCGCAGTTACTTTTGATCCGGAATGAAGCATCCATAAAATTGCCAGCATATTATCGTTTTTTGCCATCGGACACCTCCTTCGTTGTCTTGATTATTATAATATAATTTGCATTACAATATAATTTGTATTTCCTTATACCTTTACTCCAAATGCTTCAAATTGTCTCAACTACTTGAACGAAACGACTTACCTTGTCTAAGGAAAGCCATTCCTTGTTTTTCGGCGTTGTAAACGGCGGGATACCTCCAAGAGATTCGATGCAAATGGCGTTGTCTGCCAGAGTCTTCGGTATATTTTTTTCAACCGCTTTTTGAAAAGTGTCCGGATATGAATTGCATAAATAAAACGCAGTTTTCTTTGTTAGAAGTGCTTTCAGATTTTTCTCCAGGAAGTTTTTCATGGGCTTATAGATTTTTCCCATTCTGACGCCGGAGCCCAGAATCACTACCTCAAAGCTTTCGATCACTGGTACTTCCTTTGATAAGTCACAAAGAGAACAATCTTTTAGCTTGTTGAATATGAATTCTGCATATTCTCTGCTTGCACCGGATTTCGTCGCGTATACAATCAATGTTTTCATACATCTATCCTTCCTTCCTCCGGAAAAAGGCCACGATTGCCAAGCCCAATGTAATCACAGAGAAAACAACGGCCCCTATGCCACAGTTAACATGAAAGTCAAAGGAACTGGGATCGCTTATATTATTTGCTCTTAACCATAGCCCACATATCATGGTTGACAATAAAAGTAATACCGTAATAATAGCACTGATTATCGTTGCTTTTTTCATCATTCCAACCTCCTATTAATTCTCGATGATTAAATTGTTTAACAGCTTATCAATAAAATGGTTTCGCTGCTCCTGATTAGATACATCAATACCGCTATACATATAGAACTCATCTCTGTTAAGCCCGGTTATTTGAATGGGATACAATATCTGCAAAGCCACTATTCTAAGTTCCATATCATCTTTTTTATCCCCGAAGATCTGCTTTAACAGTGGAATGAGATGTAACGGTGTTTGCATATTTCCATTCAGAATATCACGGGATAAAATAAAGCGCATTAGCTTTTCCCGTTTGTCTGATAAATCGTAGAGTTCTTTCAACATTTCCCGTAATTTTTCGATGGGTTCTAAATCTGCGTAGCTCTCAGAATTAGAAAAGTCTGAGATGATTGCTGCCATTGTATCCCCGATGGCAAGACATAATAAATTGTCTTTGCTCTTAAAATGATAATTGATAAGACCAATGCCTATTCCGGCGCGTTCCGCAATTTGGCGGACAGTTATCTTCTCTACATCTTCTGTTTCCTCCAACAGGAGCTTAGCCGTATTAATGATGATTTGCTGTGTATCTTGTTCTTTGGAATTCATTGATAAAGTCCCGCCTTTATTGAACATAATTTGAACACGTTCAGTATAACTCAAATTTCTATAGCTGTCAAATGATTTTTAAGAATTAAAATGAATTTTAAGAATTGAAGCTCTACATTTTAAAGATTACCACCTCTTTAACAAAATTTCTATTCTTCTTATCACTTTATAAAAACGCAAAAAAAGGAAACAAAGCGCTCGGCTCTGTCACCTTTCCTATTCTTTTCTATTCTTTTCTATCCCTACTTGATTATTACCCTGGAATCTACTTCCCGTACTTCGCTTAACACATAAAATTACTGCTAATGATCAAACCGCCGACTGGTCTTTCAATAAAAAATTCATTGCTATTACAGTATGTTCTATATTACCATAAGTATTTTTTACTTTACCTACTTCAAAATATCCCATTTCACACCAAAACTGATACCCTCTACGGTTCGCTTCCACCACACCGATTCTTAGCTTACTGCCGTTTTCCTCAGATACCCATTTTTTGATAACGTCGTGTATATTACGTCCTAACCCATTTCCTCTTTCCCTTGGGTCAAGCAATAATAATCCGATCATCCATTCGCCGCTCTCTTTATAGTCTTTAACGATGTCAATAATTGCAACTAATACCTCATTCTCATTATAAACACCGATTACATACTTATCTATCAGCTCTTTACCCGGCGGCAATTCAGTCAAAATTTGATTTGCTGCATCTTTCTCAGGACGTCTGCCTTCCGTGAGTTCAAAAAAATCTGAACCTCTTTCGCATAAATCTTGTATCTCAGCTTCATTATCAGTGGATAATCGTCTGAGCTTGTATTCCTTTGTCCCTGTTATTATATTCTCTGTTAACATTCCATAACCTCTCTTCTGTGTAGGGGTCTTCCTCCCCTTATGATATACTATACTTTAACGGACATCCGACCGCATGACCGCTCAATGTTCTTCCGTCTCTATTTATAGAAGCCAATCATCCCAAAATCATATACTTTATTTAGCTCTGGGTCATTTGAAATAAAGTATATAAACACATGTGTATTGTCAAGCTCCGGCTCTGCCTCAAATAAAAAACGGTCAGCCTCACGCAAAGCCTGAAGTGCTGTAGGCATTTCGTTATAAAATATATTATTCCTTACCATAGCATTCCCTGTCACGCCTTCTCCGTCGATCAGAACGGAGCCGGTTAAAACCGGTTCATTGTTGTACTGCGTCCAAGCAATCGTTACTTCGTCACGCATTTTTGTAATTTGGTCATCCGCATAATTTTCTGAAATAGTAACAAATAGCTCCGCGGTAATATCCGAATGGGTGATCGTATATTTTCTGTCTAAAACAGGCTCATATGGTTTCATACTGTCACGGTATTGCACAAATACTTTTCGAGGGTTCAGTTCTCTCACAGCTCAAACCGCCCTTCCTATCCTTACTACTATTCTATTCAGTAGGAGAAAAAGTGTTTTTTGGATTCATTCCTGTTCCGATCTTTTCTCCCATCTTAACCCTGGTTTCTATCCCATTGATCGAATGATACATAATATCGGCATCAATCACCGCTCTGTCCTTTTCCAGGCAAACAATAATGGTAGACCCGCCAAACTCGAATCTGCCTTTTTCTTCCCCTCGCTGCACCACCGCTTCTCCCTGATGATTTACAATCTTACCCACGAGCATAGCTCCCACTTCCATCATCAACATTCTTCCGAAGTTTTCGCTATTTAAAATGGAGAATTCTCTGGTGTTTTCCTTGTATACTGGAACCACATCATTGGCAAGGGGATTTACAGTGTGAAAAACACCCTTGATACGATAATTTTTCGACTTTTTGCCCTGATCGATATAACAATATCTGTGATAATCATCTACGGTTAAACGAAATAACAGCAGTAAACCATTTTCATAGTGATCTGCTAGCTTTTGATTTTTTAGTAAATCTTTTAAGGTATACTTCGTATTTTTAATTAAGAAAGTAGAATCCTTATGAATCGGATATATACTTAGCTTACCATCACAGGGCGCAATCAAATGGTTCGGCTGATGATCAATTCTTCGGCAGCCCATCTTTATTTTTCTTGTAAAAAAATCATTATAAGAAGCGTAGGAACACTCCTCATATTCCGCCATATCAATTCCGTTACTCTTTATAAACGGAGCTATTAGTACTCTTGAGCAGGAACTATTTAATATTACACCGGAAACCTTTGAAACCCAGGGCTTAATAAGCTGACTTAAGAAGATTCTTCCCAGCCTGTTTTCATAAAGAAATTTCAGAGCTTTATTCTGAGCATCATTTCCCTTGATTTCATTGCCACTGCGATCCATACATTTCATAGGGCACGCCTCCTAATCGCATATATTTTCGATTAATGCTTCCTCCTGTTGAATCATATGCTTGATATGATAATCAGAATAGAGTAGAATCACTGATACAGTAACAGCTACAACAGCTACAATCAGGCATAACTGCTTATTCGTTGGTTTCATAAGCTTAAAATTAAGAATAAACAAGGTACCTACAACTAACAGCATCGCCAGTAAAACCCATCGAAATGCATCCGGAGAAATAACAAAGCTCAAAAGAAATACGAAGGGCATGATAATCGTGATGGATGTGATCGGTAGTCCATGATAGTATTTATTGGCACCATCTTCCTTAAGCTGCCTGTTTGTTTCCAAAACATTAAAAAATCCAAGTCTTATAACGGAGCATACGCTGTAATAACCAATCGCAATTCCACCTATAACTCCACGAACACCAAGAACATAACAAATCACTGCCGGAAAGACGCCAAAGCAAATGACATCACATAAGGAGTCTATTTGAACCCCGAATAACTTCTCATCATCGGTACGGTCTTTCTTTGTTCTTGCAACCTTACCGTCAAACATATCACAAAGTCCTGATATCGCAAGACAGACAATGGCTGTACGAAACCTCCCGTCAAATGCCTGTGTGATCCCGAATACGGAGCTCAACAGACTGATATAGGTAAGTATAACCGTATAATCGTAAAATCCAATCATTCTTCTCTCTTCCTTTCACTTTTTCTTCCTATGGCAAAAAATGCAACCACTGTAAATATCGCACTGAGAATAAGCTGCGTGTAATAACTAAAACCTCTGCTGACAATCATAGCTGGAAGAGTCATACTTCCGAAAATAGGTGTGAAAATTGACATAAATAGCTTCTCACTAATCCCCATTCCTCCCGGAAGCGGAAGCATATCCACTGCAACCGATATCATTCCCTGTAATACAATAATCGTAGTAAAGCCTGTTTTATTCAGACCAAAGGATTGATAGGTCAAATAAGTGATATAAAAAAGTAACACTCTTTGAATTGTCGTTATAACAAGAACATTCCATATCACAATCTTGTGTGTTCTAAAATACAACGCTACATCCTTATATTGCTCCATCGCTTTTTCAATCTTTCGCAAGTAATGTTCCGTTCTGCGAATTAAGCGAACTTTCCCTAGTATTTTGACAATAGTCGTAAGCTGATTTTGTGCCATCGTTGGGTGAAACACAAGCATTAGCATGAATACCACACACACAACATTCAGCAAAAGTCCAAGATAACAGATGCCCAGTACCGGTTCCAGATAACTCATGATTTCAGTAGGCCGGACAATCAATACGATCACGCCCAAGCCGACCAACACCATTTTATACGTAATGGTAACAATCATAAGAATCAAGGTTGACACGGGTATGGGTATTTTGTCCTTTTTCATAAAATAAATCTGTGCCGGCTGTCCTCCTGATGCTGAAGGGGTAATACAGCTAAAGAAAAAGCCTGCAAAGGAATAAAGGAAGCAATGGATCAATCCAGCTTTTTGACCGATAGAATGCATCAGATAAAAAATAATAACTGCTTCACTTCCAATGAAGAAGATTACACACAGAACTGCCAAGCCCCAATACCTGGTATCTGTGTTTTTAATATTCTCAAGCAGGCTGCTTATGTCTTGTCCATGAAATATATAATAAAACGTAATTCCAAAGACGATAATCAGAAATAAAGTATTTAAAATAAGCTTGCGTTTATTCATCATTATTGATTGCTCCAAATATTCTGTGACCTACCCAGACAAACATTCTCTCTAAGCCTTTGTATAATTGAGTGTGACCTGCAATATAGTAACAAAGTTCAGCAATCACAATTGCTCCAACGATGTCCACCAGATAATGCTGTTTTGTAAATTGTGTTGATGCAAAAACCAATATTGCAAAGATGCAGGAAAATGCTTTATACCAGGACGAGACCTTTTTGCTTTTTCGAATACCAATAAAACAGAACCAACTTACCAGACAATGAATGGAGGGAAACAGGTTCGTTGGCGAATCCAGATAATAAACGCCTCTCATCAGCCAGCTAAAGAAATCATTTCCCGGAACCTGGGGACGGATATTCGTAGTCGGCAGGAGAATAAAGAAGACGCCGCAAATGAATCTGGACAGCAAATCAGCAAAGGCAAAGCGGAACCACTTCTCTTTTCCTTCACGGGTTACCAGAATATAATTGACAATCCAAAAAACATAACATACCAGATAGATCACCACCCATTCTTTTATAAATGGGACGCGATTATCAATTTCCATTGTAAAATCGTAATGAGGCCTAGCCTTCATGATAAGCTGTGTTCCCCAATAAATGAAGCTATTTACCGTAAAGCATAATATTAATGAAAAGATCGCATATTCGGGTATCCAAATACCGATTGAATTATTGTACCATTTTCTAATTTTTGATTTAATCATGTGTAATAACCTTTAACCAATCTATGTAATAGTTTATTAGTATATCAGACTTATGCCTTTATATCAACCCTACCCTTTTTCCAATCTTACTGTACTTTTTATCTTATGCATAGCGATACCTCCCTTCGATTTCCAGTTTGCCTTTTCTTTTTCCATGGAGCATTCTTTTTCATATTGTATTCATCTCACATTGTTGTTCCCGCTGATTATCCCACGTCCACCACTCTTCACAAGTAATAGATTCATCTCATTATCTTTATTAAACAAGCCATTCTTTTGCTTTTTCAAAATCATCAATGCATGTCATTGTAAATGAGGTATCTTTATTTCTCTTATTAATATAACGTTTCATTCTAGCGCTTAATCCAACAAATACTACTTTGCGCAGCGTCTTCTTTAACATAACAAAACTATTGATAATTAATTCTAATATTTCAATATCAACCTCTGATTCATCTAAATCAACCACAATAAAAGAACTCGTTGATGGTCTGCTGATTTGAACCAGATCTTGATTGAATTTCTGCTTTAATAACTCTTTTTCCTTGTATAGGGAATCTAAATGTTCACACCATATTTCTCCTCCATTGAAAAACAGGGAAAATGAGTTTTTATTTAGACCCAGTTCATATTTCTCCATAATAACTCCAGTTCATTCATCAAATATAATTATAGTGATTCCACTCATTCCGCTATGTCCTCTGTACCAACACTTCCTTAAGTAAAAGGTAAAATACCGTTGAGAGGTAAATGTTCCTGTCTATAAAAATGTTTTTTGCAGAAATTGTAGTGTAGCCCTCTCCATCTCTTTCCGTTCCTGCATACATTCCTCCTGATGCAGGCGCTCAGACCGAAACAAGATACGTGCCAGCTTAAGTGACTTTCTTTGGGTCATTGGCAAAAGAAGATGACTCATATATTGAAAAGAATACTGCTGCACCTCGTACGGAAAATGATTCTCCGAAAATCGCTCTAAAAGCTTTTCTGTATATGCAGCAGAAGGCCATATCGTATCCGCTTTTGTAGACATCAACAGAACCGCTCCATGAATTCTTTCCACTGGAATGACAGACTCCTCAGTTACATCTTTATCTCTATTCATAGTCATTAAGGATAACTGCTTCTCTATCAATAACGATTTAAACTTATTAAATCTTCGAATTTTATATGGTGTATAAGAAATTTCTTTTCCCTGATAGCTCCAACAGGAATTTCCGGCAGGCATTTTGTTCGTCAGTCCTTCACTGATAAAGTAAGAAGGCACTCTGGCAATGACTCCCTTGATATCCGATATAACCGTTGCTGCATAGAAAGCGTATTCTGAGCCTTTAGAAATTCCATCTACTACAATCTTACTGTAACCACGCTTTTTCAACCAATCAACAGCCCTTTCCATATACTCTACCGGTACTTTGGATAGTGATTTACTGGTATTCTTAGTATGGAACAATCCAAGTGCCAAGGTAGAATATCCAAGCCCTTGATAATAGGCCCCCATTATCTTTCCTGTTCTTAGTCCGCCTTCGGAACCGGATAGAAAAATAATTACGTTTTCTTTTTGCTGTGTTGGATAAAGTATACCGTCAAATCCCTCTTTTGTAACTGATGTTATTATCTGATTAGCCTTATCATACATACCCTTACCTCTTTATCTTTACTAAATGTTCCGATATTCATGGAACACTCGTCCATTGTTCTTTTTAGTTGCACTTAATTACGATACTTTACTTAAGAAGTATACCATATTTCCATATAATTCAAATGTCATTTTGTAAATATTTAAATTAATTTGACTTCGATCAGAACAACCACTTTATGATCCTATTTCGTATATCGTAATATTTTTATATTTTTTACCTTTTATAAAAGCTGCATAAAACAAAAATGGAGGATTACAACAAAAGACTATAAAGATTACAAAGATGTTTACATGAAAGAAGATTATTCGAAGAACAAAGAAAAAGTAATAATTTATAGAACTTTTTTCATCACTAAAAATGCGGAAATGCCCTGATATTAGCACTCCGCATTTTAACTGTCAAAGTTCTTAATTACTACCATTTTTTATAGTTATATCTATCTCTAAATAACAACTGCTCTATATATTTTTACTAACCTGAAAAATTCCGCTTCAGAATTTCATTCACAAGTTATAAGTTTCTTACTATCACTTGCTATTATCACTTGCTTCTATCACTTACTACAATCACTTGCTACAATCACTTGCTACAATCTCTTGCTTCTATCACTTGCTTTTATGACTCGCTTTTATGACTCGCTTTTATAACTCGCTTTTTATGACTCGCTTTTATCACTCGCTTTTATAACTCACTTTTATGACTCGATTGCTCGCCTCATAGCTTCCTGATGTCTTCTGACTTGCTCGATGCTATCCACCTCAAGTGCATCCCTTAAGTGCTCCCCACCTTCATATTCTGTACTAAGGTATCCTGTGTAACCAGCCTTTTTATAGGCTTCTATCACCTCCGGCAGCGCCACTGCTGTTTCAACATAGTCCTGATTGATGTTATAGCATTTTGCATGAGTATGAATGATATAGTCAATATTATCGATGAGATCCTGTGGTTCTGACCAGGAATAGGTAAAGGAGTTGTTGGCATAGAACAGATCAGCCTGGTTTCCCCCGGCTTTCTCAATAGCTTCCAGCATCTTCTGCATTCCGTTAGCCATACGATATTCCATATTTGCTTTTCCAAGATTCAGATCATATTTTATCTTGACAAATCCTTTTGCTATCCGCTCTGCATAGCATTCATCCACAATTTTAATGCATTCTTCCGAAGCTCCCTTTCTTCTCGCTTTGTCAGCTACTACATCAGGAATATTCTTGCAAAAGATTCCCATATCCGGAATAAATCCAAAGTTCTTTGTCCCGGTGCGGCGAATCATTTCCATGTAACCGTCAGCCCATCCTGAATTTAGTGAAAATGGTGCATGAACCTCAAGCCCAATTTTAACATCCATTTTTTCCGCATAGTCCAAACTTCCCTCTATGACATTCATTGGTGTTGAAACCAATGTTCTCAAATTTTTAAAACCTAAGAGAGACGCTAGACGGATATCACGTTTCATCATGTTGATCTGCTCTCCAAGAGAAAGGGTACGATTATCATATATTTTATTCTCTAAAAAAGCATCGTAACACACCGGTTCTAAATTGTATTTTTCCATCCATCCAAACCATTGTGCAAGGAATTCCTCTGCTTCAACCTGAAGCGGAAATCTTCGGATCATTTGTTCCGCTAACAGCTCTACCCCTGTTGCACCAGCTTTGGAGGTCTCCCTGAGGCAGCCTTCCAAATCTAATTGTTTATTATAATACTCATCCTGATAGCTATACAAGGACACACTTCTTTTTATCTCGCTCATTCTAGTTCCTCCTTAATTAATTTCAAAATTCGTTTCACATAATGCTTCTATTTGGAAAGGCATATAGGAGGGCGCTATCACTTGTTTTGCAATTATGTGATGCATTCCCTTTGCCAGTCCGCCTTCTTTCATAACAGTAACCGTTGCATAATCTCCAAACTCCCAGCGATAATCAGCGTCAACTACGGTTCGCATTTCGTCGAGGGTAAAGGTTTCTCCGTTCACCGTTAATCGAATATCCTCTTTTGCGGCCTTAACTCCATCTACGTCAACTTCGATAGCCCGGATGATGGATAATGTTATTCCACGATAATATTGGGCTTTCCATTGAAATTGATATCCCTTCACTACTCCATCTATTTCAATATTTTTGAATCCATTTTCATCATAAATCTGTCTTCCAGCCATTTATCGTTCCTCCTTTTTTTATTAATACTTATTTTCCATGCTTTACATACCTAGTATAGTTTGTCTTTGTACTTAAAACATTCTTATAATTATCCTAATCAATTGCAGGATTTGAGTATCTTTTTTTCCACAAAAAAAGGAGAACAAAAATTGAATATTATTTTTTGTTCTCCTGATATTTTATTTAGAATATTGGTAGGAGGCATGTATAAAGACGATTTCATTCGGCTCAAGCGTAATCTCAAAGGATATCTTGCCTCCAACGGTCTGACAGGTTTGAATTGTCATCCCTGGTGTTGTAATTCTACTTAGATAATCTAAATCCTCCGGCGCAAGCTCCTGTAATCCGGCAATTTCCAACCATTCATCCTGAATACTTCCGTGCTTTTGATTTACGGAATAAATACGAAGTAGATATTTACCCTCTCTTTCAGCCTGAAGTTCAAAATACATTTTATTCTTTTTCAGATCAGTAAATAAATTATTCTGCTGTCCCAGCTGAATCTCATTTTCCTTCTGAAGACCATATTGATATCCAAGCTTCTTTAAATTATGGCACACGATTCTCCAGTTTCCTGTTCCATTGTCTGTAATAATATAATGCTCTCCCTGCTTATGGATATATTTGCCAAGACGGTTCATAAATTCAAAGGCATAATAAGCAGGCTTTGGAATTCCATCCTTTGTCAGAAGTCCCCCACTTCCATTTAACAATGCTGTTGAATCATAGTAATCTGAAAATAGGTCTGAACCTGTCCAATAGCCTGCTAAGTCTACAATTCCAATACTATCAAGCATATTTTTTACCAGATATGCACCCTTCATACAATGATCATTCAATACATTCCGGCTGGAGACAGAAAAATTCCATTCAGAGGCATGTAACTCCTGCACCGGAAACTCCTCCTCATTCATAATCCCTTTTACCTGAAGAAGATGATTCTTAATAAATTCACTGTTCATGGTCTGATTGCGTTCTTTGCCTATACTATCAATGGAATATGGATAATTATATATGCTTATAAACGCCGGAAGATTCTTATACTCTTTCCACTGCCTTAATATTTTCCTGAAATTCTCTTCCCCATAGCGAAGAGAAAAACCTCCTCCGCCGATTCGTATGTTGGGAAGATATTTCCTTAATGTTCCTGCCATCTCATCAAAGCGCTCCAGATAAAGTGGTATCGACAAATCTTTATCCTCAATATCGGTACTATTCACATACTCATCTAATTCTGTTTTCCAAACCTCAAAGTACCAGGATTCTACTGCTCCTGCGGTATATCGATTCATTAAATGAATGATCAAGTCCTTTAAAAACTTCTGTATATTTGCAGCATCTTCAATGACCTTATCCCGTTCTTGATATTGCAATATAATTTCTTGATTCCGTATCAATATTTTCGGTTTTATACGCAGTTCAATATATGGTTTCAATTCGTTTTTCACAAGAAAATCCAAAACGCGATCCAATTTATCAAAATTATACTCATCACTACTTAGGTGCTTATTTAAAAACATGCCTGGGGCATAAAGATCCCAGAAGCGCACATATTCAAAATGGAGTGTTTTTTTCAGATAGAGCAGGTGCTGTTGAATGTCAGAATGAAGCAGATCGGAGGCTGTTCCGATATTAATCATTTTGTTCCAGTTCTTATTCAGAAGTCTCCCTTTTTTTTGAGTTAATGTTACTATTTCATTCGATAGTTTTTTTTCATTTTTATTTACTTCGATATTTGTCTTAAAGTAATGCGCCACCTGTTTCTGAATACTCTTTTTTTCCTCTATTGTATTTTTGGATTTTTTACTATTCCCTTTCCACTGCTTCCGATATAGTGTAGGTGTCAATCCATATTTTTCTTTGAACGCCTTGTTTAGCGCCAAAGAAGATGCAAACCCGGTATCCATTGCAATTCTCATAACGGATTGATCAGAATGCAATAATTGAGAAACCGCATAATTCAAGCGAACGGAGTTCACATAATCCACAAAGCTCATTCCGAATTGACGCTTTATATATTTGGATAAATAGGCATTTGACAAATACAGCATCTTGGAAAGTTCATTCAAACTAATCTGTTTATCGTAGTTAAGCCGAATGTACTCTGCAATCTTTTGTTTTCTGTCATCAAGTTTTTCTTCCTCAATATCATACTTTTTATCATTTTTACTTACCAAAAAATCATGCGTGATAATATGCAAAAATTCATAATAAAGACTATTTAAGTATATTTGATCCCTTCCTTTATTATAAAACTGCTCACTGACTATCTTTTTCAGAATTGATCGAATTACTCCGTTTATTTCAGTATCTTCCATCGCTGTATTGCACCAGAAAAATATCGTATCCTGTTTTAGCAGCTTCGCCAGCTCTGAATATGATATCCGCAAGCACATTGCAAGGATGTCCTCCTTTGCTTTATAGCTATGCTCTTTATGTGCATTAACAAGAAGGAAGTCCTCTGCCGCCAGCTTATGCTGTTGCTTTTCCACCGTAAATTCAACACTTCCCTCCATCAAATAGAAAAATTCGATGTCTGCATGCATATGTGAATCTTCCAGCTTTCGAACTATAAATTCAAATTCAATCATTTGGCCCATAACCCCATTTTCATTAAAATACTGTTGCTTTCATTGGTATTATAACACAAAAACTGATTAAATTAAAATTATGTCGTCATCAAGAAACCAATAATCCAAGAAAAATGACATTCTCTGAAATGAATTTTGAGGAATTTACTTTTTGTGACAAGCAAATAAAGATACTATGCTTCATGCATAATACCTTTATTCGTAAGAGTAATCTAGTTTTAATCTATCTCTTATACATTTCCATAGCTGTTTTGATCCACCGGAAACGGTGGTTTATTAAATTCTGCATAAGGTGCTTTCAACTCTTTTAGATTCTTAATCGTTCCGGAAGGCTGCGCCTGTGTCTTAATCTCAGTGGAATGTTCCAGTTTCCCACCCCAGCATAAACGAGAACGATTCTTCTCTTCTTCTGTAAAATCGACTTTAATTAGTCCATCTACTACTGTTAACGTGCCATGGCTTCCACACACAACACAATCCACAGTTTTTGCATCATGGGATACCTGAAGTAATCTGGTATGACAGATTGGACATACACCTTCTTCCTCGCCTCTCCACCGAATGCGATCCTCTTCCTTTTCTGCCTGTAAGGAATCCACAATATTTTTCCCCACTGCAGTCATTCGCTCCATCATTTCCGGATAACCTACCACAGACTCGTGTGCCATTGCTCCATAATACTCTACTGTATCAATAACATCCATTCCTAAGGGAAAGGTAAACTCATACATCATTGGCATCGTCAGTGCAATCCAGTTCTCCGTCATCGCTCCACCAACTGATATCAGTGCCGCAGTTCTTTTCTTAAAGGATCTAACATCCGGAAGCGTTGCCTCAGGCTTACCGGCTGCCTTTCCTTCGTCATAGGCTGCCTTTCGGAATGTAATATCGTGACTTGGCCCAATTCTGTCACAAATAGTCTTAAATCGTCCGGTAACCGAAGTCTCGTAGGTAGGACATGCCAATATCACAGCATCGGACTGCATAAGACATTCATCCAGGATATCAAAATCATCCTTTTTAACACAATATCCCCGCCCCTTTCCAGTCATTATGCCAATGGCACATGCAATACATCCGGTACAATTAGAAACCTCCAGATCATCTGCACGAAGGAATGCAACCTCATATCCAGCCTTTTCACATTCCATCAATGCATGTTTCACCATGATGTCGCAATTTCCCATTTTTCTTCCGAATGAAATACCTAATACTTTTTTTGTCATATTTTCCTCCATTTTTCACCTTGCAGTATCGAAAATTTTGATCCAGGATGCTGCTTAGCAAGTTCTTATTTCGGTGATCTTTATACGATCACCTATCTCCTAAAGGGATGCTTTAGTTATCATTCGAAAGCATCCCGTCGTTTTTAAATCTTACTTTAAAACTTACTATAAATCTCAATATATCTCACTATAAATCTTACTTAAAATCTTCTGCTGTAACGCTGCTTACTTTCCCAGTGCTTAGATATTCGTCAACTGTTTTATCATATACAAAGGTAGTGGCTGCCTTCCTAATATATCCCTTCTCAATGCTTCCATCCATGATTCCTGTACATACTTCCAGGATTTCCTGCGCGGTATCATCAACAGATCCTGTCAGAACCATTCCTCTCAAGGGTGCTTTTCCCTCTGTAGAGGTCTTGATAATCTCAGCCGCAGCGGAATCGCCATTGATCGTAAAAATACCCATACCAGTATAGTCCGTTACCGGAGAGCTAATTCCGGTAAAGTAGTTGTTCACGCCAAGTGCAAGCCCGCTGTGTGCCGTTAAGAATATTTTAATCTCCGGATTTGAGGTGTAAAGGTTTTCCATTACAGATAAACCGGTATTCATATCTTCATCTCCGCATTCCACTTCTTTTACAAACTTTGCTTTTTTAGAAAAGGATTCGATTTTTATAAGTTCGTCTGCCTGTATTACTCCAGTATCCGCTTTTCGTGAGCTTAACACTGCAACAGGAACCGAGTGATCTTCCTCACCGGCATAGGCTTCATCAATCCATTGTGCGGCAAGCTTTGCACAATTATCTGCTAATTCTGCGTTGTCTGATATCATTAACGCATCATACTGCGTGGTTGGAGCAACAAAGGAAACTACCTTGATTCCTTTATCCATGGCTTCCTGTACAACCGTATCCATTGCCTCCGGTGCTACTGACCAAAGGACAAGAACATCCACGCCCATGGCAATAAAATTCTCGCAGGCTTCAATTTGTGCGGTTGGATCAAATTTACCGTCCGCATATTGAGCCTCCCAGCCTACTGCCGTCATTTTCTCTACAAAAGTATCGGCTAGTGCCTGAAAGAAATCCCCGCCAAGACCAAATGTCACAAAGCCTATCGAATATTTCTCAGCAGTTGATGGCTGAGTACTTGGGGACGCCGCCTCAGTGACTGCTTCCGCTTCACTTTCCTTGTTTACATTCGCAACGGTATCCGTCTTTTTACATGCTGCCAAACTAAATACCATCATTGTCAAAACCAATAACACTGATATAATCTTTCTCATAACAAACCCTCCATAATGTAAAAAATATTTATATAAACACCTTAGTGTCTACATCTCTTTATGCGGTCTCTATATTCTTATTTGTAAGATATAAGGACACTAACATAATTGCACCTTTTGCGATAAACTGCGGATAAGTTCCCATATTAATGAGCTGCATTCCATTTGCTAATACCCCAAGAACGAATACTGCTACAATAACTTTCCACAAGGTGCCCTCTCCTCCTTTTAATGCCACACCGGAAAGCACACAGGCAGTGATACCTGTAAACTCTATCCCGACTCCGGTACTGGAATCCGCTGATCCGGAACGGGAAGCCAGTAAAATCGCTGAAATTCCTACCAAAATACCTGCAAAGGAAAATGACAGAACTTTTATCTTAGCTACCTTCAAGCCTGCCAGCCGCGCGGCTTCCGGGTTATCTCCGGCAGCATATACCTTTCTTCCAACCGCAGTCTTGTTCATCACAAAGCCAATGATAAGAACAATTATGATCATAAGGATCACATTAATTGGCAGCCAGCCAAATAACTTCCCCTGCCCTATGTACATGAAGGATTTGGGCAGTTTATGATAGGTTTTTGATCCGCTGATCAGATAAGAAATACCTTGAAATATGGCCATTGTTCCCAGTGTGACAATCATCGTATTTGACTTTAATTTTAACGCCATATATCCGTTAAAGGTTCCGAGTAAACTGCACAGTGCGATGCCGCTGATGCAGGCAACCACTACCGGTACATCCATTTCACTAATCATCTTGGTAACCAGCACTGCTGCAACTGACATCTGATAACCGATGGACAAATCACAGCCTCCACTGATCATAATGATCATTACTGCAGCCGCACAAACTACAACATGAACATTCTGTACCAGAACATTTGTGAGATTAATTTGTGTAAGAAACTTATCTGACATAATCGTAAATATAATACCCAATACCAGCAACAAGAGCGGAAGTGATAAATCTGTTATTAACGCTCCGGCGCTTATTTTTTTCGTCTTTTCCATATGTAAAACCTCCCTATAATCCTGAAGCTAATAACAATACTTTCTCCTGAGAAAATTCTTCCCTGCTGACTTCACCGGACTTGCGCCCATTATGAAGAATAATGATTCTTTCTGACATCCCCAATAACTCTTCCATATCGGAAGAAACCATCAGAATTGATTTACCCTGTTCCGCTAAAGCATTCATTAATAGATAAATTTCATATCTTGCTCCAATATCAATTCCCCTGGTCGGTTCATCAAAAATCAGAATATCCGGATTTGTCGCCAGTACTTTTGCAATAACTACCTTCTGTTGATTTCCTCCTGATAATCCGCTGGTAAGCTGATCAAGATTTGGTGTTTTAATTTTTAATCGCTCTTTATAGCTTTGGGCAAGCTTTCGTTCCTCATTTTTGTCCACCACGCCGCCTTGTGTCAAATGATCAATATTTGAGATAGAAATATTCCAACTGATCGGTTTATCAATGAAACACCCTTGATATTTTCGATCCTCTGGAATTAGACCTATTCCTGCTTTCATTCCTTCATTTGGTGAATGGAATTCCACTTCCTTTCCCCCGACTCTTAAGATTCCTCCCGTCTTTTTCGCCGCACCAAAGATTACATGCATCAGCTCTGTTCTTCCTGCCCCAACCAGACCTGCAAATCCCAGAATTTCCCCTTTATGCAGCTGAAAGCTAATGTCCGTCACTCCATTTCCACTCAGATGCTCTGCTTCGAGAACAACTTCCTTTTCCGCCGGACTCTTTGTCGGATAAGCATTCGTAAGCTCTCTTCCCACCATAAGTCTTATCATGCTTTGCTTATCAATCTCCTTCATGTCCATCGTCGTAATATATTGTCCATCTCTAAGCACCGAGACCCTGTCACAAATTTCAAACAACTCCTCCAAGCGATGAGTAATATAAATTACAGTCACACCATCTTCCTTTAACTTGCGCACCAGTTTATAAAGCTTTTGCTGCTCAGACACTGTGATCGCTGCGGTTGGTTCATCCATAATAACGACCTTTGCCTTTTTCACCATAGCCTTTGCAAGCTCAACAATCTGGCGATTTGCAATGGAAAGCTTACGTATTTTTGTAGTCGGCGCAATCTCACAATCAAATTTCTTTAGCAATTCCTTTGCCTTCTCACATCGCTCCTTTTCGTTTAAAACAAGTCCCGTTTCCACTTCCTTCACACCAAGGAAAATATTATCCGCAACACTCATTGCTTCAAACTGGATTAATTCCTGATAAACCACAGCAATTCCCATATCAATGGATTGTTTTGGCTCCAGAAACGAAAATTCCTTCCCCTCATATACAATACTTCCGGAAGACGGTTTAATAGCCCCTGATATCGTCTTAATAAATGTAGACTTGCCTGCTCCATTCTCTCCAATCAGGGCATGTACTTCACCCTGTTCAAAGGAAATTGAGACATTATCTAGTGCCTTTACCCCCGGATAGTCTTTTGTTATATTCTTTAACGACAATATTTCCGTAATAACACCCCCTAAACTACTCTTTTCATAAATACCACATTCCGATTATAGATAGATTAAGAACTATATTCTTTTCCTTTTTTGCTGAAAAAGTGTATGCTTTTTGCAGTTTTTTATAACTCTTTCACAAATAGGATGAAACAGGTCAAAAAATGAATATCAATTATTAACCTTTATACAATGATCATATTTGATTTCGTATATGTTCCTCCATTAAACGCCAAATCGTCTCCGTCTTCGTCAAAATTATCTAAAAACGGTGGCATGTAGGAGCAGCTGGCAGCAAAACGAACTGACACATCATGGAAGCCCTGTTTTAAGCCACCTTCTTTTTTAATGCTTAAAGTTGCAACCTCCGTTATTCTCCAAAACTCAGTTCCCAGATTTTTCATCTCATCAACTGTATATTTTTTACCGTTGATTTCCCATATTACTTCTTCTTTTGGATATGTAATACCGTCTACGACCACCTTCCCAGGACGCAGCTGGCTTAACCAAACACCTCTGTAGTAATCAGACCGGACACAAAGTTGAAATCCTGTTACCGTTCCATTTTCTTCAAGATTTCGAAATCCTCTATATTGAATAACATCTCTCTCTAACATTGTTCCCCCTCCTAATATCCAAGAATTCTTTTCATCATTACATGTTGTTTCCTCAGCTCATGAGAGACAAACCCGGGTACTTCCTTGTTCTGACCTTCGTATTCACTTAACAAATACCCTTCCCATCCGTGTTCTTGAAGAATGTGAAGAATTTCAGGATATGGAATTGTCAGTTCACAAAATTCATCATCCATCTTATTAAATTTTGTATGAATACACTTCACATAAGGCAGTAATGGTATTATTTCCTCCGGCATTGAAAATTTACATTCCGGATTAAAAACTACGACGCCAGGTACATCAAAGCGATTCTGAAACACACTGAGATCAATATTTAAACCAAAATTCTTGGTTCCAGTTTCTTTGATATAATCTACATAATCAGTTACAAATTGATCTGCCAAAACCGTTGTTAAATGAATCTCCGGACACAGGATTACATTATACTTCTCCGCTTCCGGTAATACACTTCCTATGATCTCTCTCCAATTTTCCACTGGAGCTAACTGCTCATTAATCACTCCCAGCTTTGTTCTTAAAATACGAAATCCCATTTTATGAGCAATCTTGATATCATTTAACAGCTTGTCCTTTGCTTCTTCCATACTGATATTACGGTCTTTATATAGCCTGGTGTCAACCCAATGACCATATTCTACCGGCTCAACCCCATATGTTTCACACAGCTTATGCCACTTTTCCAAATAGGCCTCGCTAAGCTCAGGATAACTGTCTATATGAGAATTTGCCAAAATCTCAATTCCCGTGGCTCCCATATCCTGCATATCCTTAAAGCAATCTTCTAAATCCATGCTACGTCCGTATTCACCGGAATAGCTATAAATTGATACGCCTCTTTTTATTTTTTTGTCCATACGATCTCCTTATAGAAATATTTCATTTATTATTTTATTTCTTTTTTTATATAACGGGTATACCTTAACCATACCTGTCATTTCTCATTTCTTGTCCTTTTTTTGCGTAACAAAAAAGAGGATGACAAAAATCAG
>JAEWMZ010000200.1 GCA_023392995.1 Bacillota bacterium | reverse complement strand
AGCACCCTGGCTTACGGTGGCAGCTATGATCCCTGGAACAATGCGAAAGGAGAAACGGTTGTTTGTTGTACCGATGGGATTCGTCCGGTTTCCTTTGAACTCAAAGCTTTATAAACAAACAGCCAATTATGCTGGCTGGATGAAAAATAAGGATGGAACAAGAATAATGAATGTAATCTTATGTGTCGATGACAATAATGGTATGATGTTTAACAAAAGAAGACAAAGTAGAGACCGTATTCTCTTGGAGGATATCTTGGAATATAGTAAGAGAAACAAACTTTATATAAATGAGTATTCTTCTAAATTATTTCACGAGCTCAATACAGGGGATATCGTTGTTGAGCCTGAATTTTTAAATAAGGCAGGTACAGGAGAGTATTGCTTTGTTGAAGACCAAAGCCTCATTGTAATTGAACACAAGATAGAGAAACTAATTATCTATAAGTGGAATCGAAGATATCCTGCCGATCAATACCTGGATATTACGCTGGGAGATCTCTGGAGGCTGATAGAGAGTAAGGAATTTAAGGGGGCTTCACATGAGAAGATCACAAAGGAGATATACATAAAATGCGAAAATTAACCAGGTTTATTATGCCTGTTTTCCTCTTGAGCTGCTTCCTGCTTGGGGCATGCTCTTTCGAACTGACAACAACCGGACCTGCGTCCTCCCAGACAGAGACGGTAATCACATTGGATCAAATTCCGGAATATAGCGGATCAGCCTATGTGGTGCTTGAGGATAATCAGCCATCCTTTCAAAAGGAGGATAGGACGACAGAGTCCTTTGAACACTACAGTGAGTTGGATGAACTGGAAAGGTGCGGCGCTGCATTTGCCAATATTGGTATCGATTTGATGCCGACGAAGGAACGCGGCAGCATAGGGAAGGTGAAACCCTCCGGCTGGCAGACGGTGAAATATGATAATGTGGACGGGAAATATCTCTATAACCGCTGTCATTTGATCGGTTATCAGCTGACGGCAGAAAATGCCAATGAAAAGAATCTGATTACCGGTACCAGGTATTTGAATATAGAAGGTATGCTGCCCTTTGAAAATATGGTGGCAGATTATATAAAAGAAACGCAAAACCATGTTCTTTACCGAGTTACACCTATTTTTGAAGGTGAAAATCTTGTGGCCAGCGGGGTACAGCTGGAGGGATATTCCGTGGAAGATGAGGGAGAGGGAATCTGTTTTAATGTCTATGCCTACAATGTCCAGCCAGGAATCACGATCGATTATTCCAATGGGGAAAGTAAAAGAGCAGTTACGCAACAGAATGCAAATCGTACGGAGCAGGCTCAGGTAGAAATTCGAGGGAATTCCAATTCCATGATTTATCACTGCCCCGGACAAACGGCTTATGAGGAGATGGAAAATTCGAAGAACCTTGTAATTTTTCATTCCGAACAGGCAGCGAAGGATAGCGGATATCGTAAGGCAAAGAGGTAGTGCAATGACAAGTTAAGTTACGCTTAAATATCATTATATATCAATAGTGTGTTGTGACAGAGCCTAAAAATAATAAGTTAAGAAGAAAGGTGAAGCGATATGAATGAAGTAATCAATTGTATGAAAGCAAGACGAAGCTGCCGGAGATTTCTGGAGGAACAATTACTGGAGCAGGATTTGGAAGCAATACTCGAGGCAGGAAGATACGCGCCCAGTGGAGGCAATAATCAGAGCTGTCATCTGATTGTAATTCAGAGCAAGTCCATCTTACAGGAATTGAAAGAGCTGGTAGAACATGAATTCAGTAAAATGGAGATCTATGAGGGAATGTATAAGAGCATCAGAGCTTCCATCCTGGCTTCCCAAAAGGGCAATTATAATTTTTACTACAATGCCCCAACCCTAGTAGTGGTAGCAAATAAAAAGGATTACGGCAATGCAATGGCGGACAGCGCGTGCCTGCTGGAGAACATGATGCTATCGGCATCCTCGTTAAATATTGGCTCCTGTTGGATTAATCAGCTTCGTTGGCTGGATGGCAATCCTGTAATCAGAGCGTTTCTGGAGAAGCTTGGGCTTGATGAGGGTGAGACGGTATGCGGCAGTTTGGCATTAGGAAGGAAGGCAGTCGATGACCATGAGCCACTAAAACGTGTTGGAAATCCAGTTACTTATATAAGATAAAAGCAACAGTTTATTGGAAAGGTTCAGATACGCGTTCATAAAATAAGAAAGTTGTCCATAAGCGATTCTATTCTGAAAATAAAATCATAAGATTTGATAAAAGTGAAATAGGAGGTAGCTTATGGATAGTAATGAAAAACGCTTATTTGCGTCTCAAATAATTAGTGCAATTCTTAATCAGCCCAATATCGAGTTCCGCATTGAGAAGGATACCGTAGAGATTGGAATTAGAGATAAGCAAAGCGGCGGTTATATGACGTTTTATGAATTATATGATTACATAACAAGATATTAATCGAACAGCCATAAGAGAGCGGGGGTGGAAGCTTCCTGCCGCTCAATGGAATAAAGGCTTTTATAATCGGTGTTAATTCAGATAATGATACTGAAATGAATGATTGTTCTCCTTCGGAGCTGTCGCGAAATGTAGCATGAAAAGCTGCATTTGTTGCAAGCTCCTTCATTTTTTACAATTGATTCAGCTTGAAAAAGTGGAATTATGACAATATCCCTGATTGACAAAATGAAGCAAGCCTGGCTAGGAAAAATAAAATAAAATACCTTACAATGAATTCACGAGGTGAGAAAACGATGGAATTTATTCAAAGCATACAAAGAGCAATCGATTACATGGAGGAGCACCTGCTTGATCCGATCAATTATGAAGATGTAGCCAGACATGTCTATATGTCAAATTATCATTTTCATAGAATCTTTAGCATGATTACAGGAATTACTGCAAATGAGTATATCAGAAACAGGAGACTATCCATGTGCGGACAGGAATTAATCATGTCTGAGGTTAAGATTATTGATATAGCCATGAAATATGGCTATGATTCGCCGGAGAGCTTTTCAAAAGCCTTCTCCAGATTTCACGGAGTTACTCCGAATGTTGCCAAACGAGCTGGAATGGAATTAAAATCCTTTAATCGCCTTGTCATAAAAATTCAATTGGAAGGTGGTAAGGTAATGGATTACAAGATCGTAGAAAGAGAAAGCTTTCAATTACTGGCGAAGGTAGAGAAATTCAAAAATGAGATTATATCAGAGGAGGGGAATACTGAGATTCCTGACTTTTGGAAATCCTGTGGTGAAGCAGGTGTATTCAAAGTATTAAAAGAGCACACCAGAAAGCATGACTGTTATGGAGTGTGTGCGCCGATTTCCAAGGAGAGTGACCGATTTGA
>JAEWMZ010000175.1 GCA_023392995.1 Bacillota bacterium | reverse complement strand
CTGTATACCAGCCCTGGAAAGTATGGTTTTTTAAAGAAGGTTCCGGTAAAGATCCGTAAGGCTTACCATAACTTACTTTTTTACTGGATTCCTCTACTTCACTTCCATTTCCATTAAAATAAATGGTAACTTCAATCGGCTTCCAGCGTGCATAAAGAGAATGGTTATTCTGAGTGGTAACAACGGAAGTTTCTGTAATCTTGCTTCCTCCACTTTCTGAGGTATACCATCCTCCAAAGGTATATCCCTCCAGGATAGGGGTAGGCAGAGTACCGTAAACTTTACCCGGAATTACTGTTTTCGATTCTTCTGATATACTGCCTCCGCCAGTGGCAAGTGTTACTACGACACTATCTGTATTTTCCTGCAAAGGAGTGATATCGTTTGCAGTACTGTTACTGTCAGATAAATTTGTTACTGTGCCGGAAGCAGTTCCCGCTGCTGCCGCAGTGACACCTGTTAATTCCTGGCTTATCACCAAGATAACCACTAATAATATTGATAGTAGCCTGTACATTTTTTTCATTCTTCTCTCCTCTCTTTCTATCCATAGTAAACCTGACATCCGCACTGAGAGTCCGCATTAATTCTTCGAGACAGTTTTCATTTATATTGGCCTATACATATATATGAATATTTTTCATCAATGGGTTTGCCATAAGCTACTTACTACTGTCAGATTGATCCAATTCTAACAGGTCTGGTTATTGTATCACTTTATTGCTATGCATGAGGAGAAATGACACAAAATGCAGGTTTAATGTAGTAATTGGCAAATTATAGGGAATTTTGAGGTGAGGTAAGAGGATATATGGACATTTAAGGGCATTATATAAAGAGAAAGAAGGTTATGTAAAACCGATAATATAATTGGTTAAAACTATTTTAACCAATAAAATGTAAAAAAGCTGCAATGCCAATGATACGCAAAGCAGCCAAAGATTATGGTCTATATTCTTATTTAGTTAGTGCTCCCCTTCGGGGATTAATATTTTATATCATTATTTTTCATATCAACATTTAACTATATTTAATAAACATCATAATTCTTCTGAAAAATCAATTTTGTCAGTAATTCACCCTCCGCATCCGTTAACTCTGCTTTTTCCAGAAGATCCGGACGGCGTTCATAGGTTCTTAAGATGGATTGCTCCCTCCTCCAGGCATCAATGTTCGCGTGATGTCCGGATAAAAGCACCTCCGGTACTTTCATTCCCAGGAAGGTCTCCGGCCTTGTATATTGGGGATATTCTAATAGATTTCCATGCAGTGACTCGAATTCAGAAGAAACTTCATTATTAAGTACGCCAGGAACTAATCTGGAGATAGCATCAATCATAACCATGGCCGGAAGCTCTCCTCCGGTAAGAACATAGTCTCCAATGGATATGTTATCCGTAACAATCATAGAAAGGACACGTTCGTCAATACCCTCATAATGACCACATAGAAAGATAACATCCTCCTCCTGCGCCAGTTCCTGCGCCATTGTTTGATTAAAGATACTTCCCTGGGGGGTTACATAAATAACCCGGGGCTTCTTATACTCAGCAGCTTCTTTTGATAGCTTGATATGATTTGCCAAATAACCATAGGCCTTATACACCGGCTCCGCTTGAATCACCATTCCGGCGCCTCCACCGTAAGGATAATCATCAACCCGATTATGTTTATCTTCACTGAAATCTCTGATATTAACGGTATTGACCGAAATCAGTCCTTTATCAATTGCTCTGCCGGTGATGCTGGTATTCAGCCCCTGCTGAATCATATCCGGGAAGAGTGTCAGTACATGAAAATTCATAGTATTCTCCGATCTGCATGTATATAGGAATTATTTGCGTTTCTTTATCCGAAATCCATACAATAGAATTTGCATAAAGCCGTTTCACTTTTTATAATCTTATTATTTCTATCTTAAACCATTTAACAGATGCACCGTAATCTTTTTCTGCTGTACATCCACATCCAGAATGCATTCCTTAATGGAGGGAATTAAAAGCTCTTTTTGATCCTCTGTTTTCACAACATAGACATCATTCGCCCCGGTAGAAATAATCTCCGCCAGATGCCCCAGTTTCTCACCCTCATCCGTGATTACTTCGGAGTTAATTAAGTCGAAGATGAAATATTCACCTTCCTCTAATTTGACAGCATTCTCCCGGTCTACAAGAAGGTCTTTTCCGCGGTACTTTTCTACCTCATTGATATCATCAATTCCTTTAAACTTTAAGATAGCCATTTGCTTAAAGAACTTGACCCCTTCTATTTCCATGGGGAGCAGCTCTTTTCCTGTATCCAGGAATACTTTCTTCAGTTCCTTAAAGCGATTCACATCATCCGTCGTGGGGAATACCTTTACTTCTCCCTTGATTCCATGGGTGGAGGAAATTACTCCGACTCTTAAATAATTATCCATAATGATTCTGTAGGATGTATCCTAATGCGTATACACCCACACGCTCCTTTCCTAATAATATGCCGACAACACTAGTGTAACTCTATCTTTTACAGCTTTTTGATACCATACGCCAGAGCTGATAGAGTTTTGAATAACTGTTTTCATTTTCTTCGCGCTATACAGCAATGCGCCAAGTAATATGCCCGAACGAGGGCATAAAGTATTCACTGGGAAATCGACATCTTTAACTCCTCGATGATCTAACTACTCGATGATCTAACTTCTCGATGATTTAACTTCTCGATGATTTAACTTCTCGATGATTTAGCTTTTCGATGATTTGACTTCTTGATAATTTGACTTCTCAATGGTTTAACTTATCTATGATCTATTTTCTCAGTATTAACCTGTTATATTCTTCGATAGAAGCAAATACGCTTCAATTATTTATGACTTCTCTTTCCTGTCTTACCTAAGCTAGCATATCCGTTCCGGAGTGTCAGAAAAAAAGAAGCTCTCCACTATGTCATTATGAAAAATGAATTCTCATGGGACATAACAGATAGCTTCCTTTCTTCTGTATAGGAAACTTTGCAGTTGGTCTTTACTTATTGTAAAATCTCAACTACTACCTTCTTATCATCCTTTGTTGCGGCTGCTTTTACTACGGTACGTATGGATTTAGCAATACGGCCTTGTTTGCCAATTACTTTTCCCATATCCTCAGAAGCGACTTTTAATTCCACAACAATTGCCTTATCGGTTTCCTTTTCCGTAACTACAACCTCATCGGGATGATCAACGAGTGATTTAGCGATTACTTCGACTAATTCCTTCATTCTCATTACCTCCGATATTTATTATAGAATACCAGCGTGCTTGAAGATTTTACCTACAGTATCTGTTGGCTGTGCACCATTTGCTAACCACTTCTTTGCTGCTTCTTCATTTACATTGAAAGCGCTAGGATTCTTGGTTGGATCATAGGTACCGATTTCTTCGATAAATCTACCATCTCTTGGTGTTCTGGAATCAGAAACAACGATTCTATAGAAAGGAGCCTTTTTCTGTCCCATTCTCTTTAATCTAATCTTTACTGCCATTTTAATTTCACCTCCTTGAAAATTTATACAAGATAAATCAGCAAGCTGATTTCTTGTGATGGATCGCACAAGCACTCCGTTACCGGCTTCTCATGCATATATTATTAAAAACAAGCAATCTTAACTTACAAGCAAAAGCTGCAGGTTATTCATAAGAATTAGCTTATTCTAATAAGTCTGTTAAACAAAATCTTTTAGATGCGATACGTCCTTTAAAACCCAAAGGGCATTTTGAATTTTCCCATTCC
Source organism: Bacillota bacterium (assembly GCA_023392995.1). Taxonomy (GTDB): domain Bacteria; phylum Bacillota; class Clostridia; order Lachnospirales; family Lachnospiraceae; genus Mobilitalea. The sequence goes on along the minus strand of JAEWMZ010000175.1, from coordinate 14,450 downwards.
GCCGCCGCGTTTTCCTTTGCCGCCCATCATTCCTGAGAATTGCTTCATCATCTTTTTGGACTGCTCAAACTGCTTCACGAGTGCATTCACTTCACTAATGTCTACTCCTGCTCCGGCGGCAATTCGCTTTTTGCGGGAGGGATTAATAATATCCGGGTTAGAACGCTCCGCCTTCGTCATAGAATTAATGATTGCTTCCGGTTTTGATAACGCATTATCATCAATCTCTACATTCTTAAGCTGTTTGTTCATACCTGGCAGCATATTCAGCATATCGCCAATGCCGCCCATTTTCTTCACCTGCTGCATCTGATCCAGGAAATCGTTAAAGTCAAACTCATTCTTCTTGAGCTTACGCTCCATCTCTCTGGCTTTGGTTTCGTCAAATTCAGCCTGGGCTTTATCAATTAAGGTAAGGATATCTCCCATTCCAAGGATACGGGAGGCCATACGATCCGGATAAAACTGCTCCAGATCTGATAGCTTTTCGCCCATACCTGCATATAAGATAGGTCTTCCAGTTACGGCGCGAATGGATAAGGCTGCACCACCTCTGGTATCACCATCCAGCTTTGTTAAGATTACACCATCAATGGAAAGCTTCTCATTAAACATCTCGGATACATTAACAGCATCCTGACCGGTCATCGCATCCACCACTAATACGGTCTGATGCACGGTAATATTATTCTTAATCTCCTGCAGCTCCTCCATCATTGCTTCATCAATATGAAGTCGTCCTGCGGTATCTAAAATTACTGTATTAAGGCTATTTTTCTCGGCATGCTCCAGAGCTGCCTTTACAATGTTAAGAGGCTTGTGCTTATCACCCATGGCAAATACGGGAACACCCTGCTTTTCACCATTGATCTTTAACTGGTCAATGGCTGCGGGCCTGTATATATCACAAGCAACCAATAATGGTCTTCTGCCCTTCGACTTCAATTTTCCAGCCAGCTTGGCGACAGTGGTTGTTTTACCGGCACCCTGAAGACCGCACATCATGATAACGGAAATCTCATTGGTCGGTTTTAATTGAAGCTCAACCGTCTCATCACCCAGTAATTTTACCATTTCCTCATTAACAATCTTTATTACCATCTGACCCGGAGTTAAGCTATTTAGTACATCCTGTCCAACAGCACGCTCCTGCACTGTATTTACAAAGCTTTTTACTACCTTGAAGTTAACGTCAGCTTCTAACAAGGCCATCTTTACTTCCTTAAGGGCTACTTTAACATCTGCTTCGGAAAGTCTGCCTTTTCCTTTTAGATTCTTGAAGATGTTCTGTAGCTTATCGGATAAATTTTCGAATGCCATAAGTCCCCTTTCCATCACCTTAGGTGATTTCGGTTTTACGTCAAAAGGATGTCTGTCTCTTCTTATAAATGAACTACCATTTGTGTAGTACGAAGCATTTTTTCAAATACTTCTTCTAATCAATTTTAGTATATTTTTATTTTATATATTTGTCTATTTTAATATGATTCTTTCTTAATATCATTATAATTCTTTCATAATATCATCAGCAAAGGTTGTAATATCCCTTAGTCGTTCTATCTCACCTGACTGCGAAATATCTTCGACAATCTCCTTCATCTGGGCAACCTTATCTTTGATGGTCTGGAACTTCTTCATTAATCCCAGCTTTGCTTCATAGCCCTTAAGTTCCAGAGTACAGCGTTTCACAATATCATAAACACCCTGGCGGCTAATCCCCTGCTCTGTGGCTATCTCACTTAAGGATAAGTCATTTAAGACATAGTCCTCAAAGATCTGTTTTTTATGATCGCTTAATAACTCTCCGTAAAAATCGTATAAAATAGACTGTAGTACGATTTCTTCCAATTTATCTACTTGTGTATCATTTTGCTTCATAAAGGTTCACCACCTGTAAAGTAATTTTCTTTACAGGTGGTAGTATACTTGAATTTATGGAACTTGTCAAGCAAATTCTTACGTAAATTTTTCTTTTTATTCTTACGTAGATTTTTCATTTTTCTTTTTATTCTTATGCGGATTTTCTCGTCGATTTTCTACATATAGTTTCTTTTTGTTCTTATGTGGATTTTTCTTTTTGAGTTACATTCTTTTATTCTGCTAATTTAGGTGATTCTCATAGCAGTTCTATCTCTACTGCAATTATTCCTTTCTATTAAGAAAAATAAAAAAGAACAATAAAAAAATGTCCTTTTTATTTTTTCAAATACTTCTTCTAATCTAGTTTTTTATTCCTATAACCATTTTACGACCCGGTAGACTTATAATGCCGAATTCCGAAATTCCACAGCAGATAGCAGGGAATCAGGAAAAGACAGCTAAGGATTGGCAACAGCATATACCACTGCTGATCTGTTCGTCCAACCAGATAAAGAAACGGATAATATTGAAACAAAGCATAAGGAACCAGATAGGTGCAAAAACGAAGAACTCCTTTTCCATAGATGTCGATCGGATACTTTCCATATTCTCTTGCACCATCCGTTAGCACATTCATAAATTCCAAGCCTTCGATTGTAAAAAAGCAGATACTTGCATAGATCAAAAACAAGCAGCCAAATACTACGCTTCCACCCACAACCATCAGCACCAGAGTGATTACTTTTCTAACGTCCCATTGTATTTCTGATTGAGTAATCCCATAGACAAACATAACCATTGCCTGGAGAATACGTCCCAGGCGGGTGAATTCCATTTTTCCCGATACAACCTGAAAGACACAGCTGCGTGGTCGAAGGAGCATGCGGTCAAATTCAAAATTACTGATGGTACTTGCAAAGGTATCAAAGCCTCTCATGAACATCTCTGCAATGGAATATGACATTAATACCGTTGCATAGCATAAAACCACTTCACTAAAATGATATCCCTTCACCTGATGAAAACGCTGCATCAGAAACAGAACCCCTAAAAACACATTAAAGGAAACCAGAAACTGCCCAATCATTGTTAATAGAAAGGAAAGCTTATACTGCATAGCAACTTTTAGGTTCATTGCAAAAAATTTAAAATATAATTTCATACGCCTTCCCTACCCTCCTTGTACAATAACACGTTTCAAAGCAACCGCCGTAAGCCATTTGCCAAATCCGATCAGTAGGATCAGCCAGAACAGCTGCAGACCAGCCCTGCTATAGATCTCCAGCCCATTAATATCCCCGGAATAAATTCTTAGGGGTATATTTTGCATCGATGCAAAGGGAAGAAGCTCTACAACTTGCCTTAAGCCCTCCGGCAAAAAGGGAATGGGAATCACAGCCCCGGATAAAAATTCTACCATGGATATGGCAACCATTCTAACACCCACAGGTGAGATTAGGAAAAAGGTTGCAAGATACACCAGCATACAAAAAGCTACAACTACTAGAAAGCCCAGAATACCGGTGATAAGAAACCATAGGCCGGCAATCAGGTTCACCGGTAATCTCATTCCATAAGGCATAGGTAAAAGAGCTGCAAGTATTAGTATGGGAAAACTGCGAAGCACTGCTTTTGATAAACGGTTTGCCATACTTCGAAAAAACCACATGTCGTAAAGATCCGCAGGACGGCATAATTCATAAGCAATCCCGCCCTCTGTAATCGTATTAAAAATATCATTTTCCAAAAACCAAGTCATAAATAAGGCCAGCAATGCCTGCTGCAGCCAGACATAAGTGGATAAGGCTTCTCTCGTCATTGGAAATGCCGTTGGATCTGCTTCATAAAAAGCGCGAAACATCAACAGCTCCAGGGCACCCCATACAAATTGAGTAACAATTCCTGCTAGCGCTGCTGCTCTGTATTGTAAACCTGCAACAAAGCGCATTCGAAAGAAGGAACTATATTTTTGATATCTGAAAAGACCACTAAACTTTTGTTCCATAGAATCACTCTCCCTTTCTGATCGCTATTCTTATTGTGAAAACACGAAAAATACCGCTATTGACTTCAATAGCGTTTTCCAATAGCTATATCTGATATTGATGATATAAGTTAGCCACAACTTCATCAATTGAGGAGCTTTCTACGGAAATATCACTGACCTCCACCTGTTTGCTGATATATGTAATCGCATCAGATACACTTAGAGTATCCAAATCAATTTCAAAAGCAGCCAGCTGATTACTGGAGGAACAAAGCCTCATTCCTTCGCAGGGATGAATGCTATTTCCTTGGTATTCCACCGTTAATTTCTTACTATGGGAGAATTGTCTTCGAATCTGCTCCAAGCTTCCATCCATTAGGATTTTCCCTTTCCCAATTAAAATAATCCGCTTGGAAAGTGTTTCAATATCCTGCATATCATGGGTTGTTAAGATCACCGTTGTCTTATGCTTTTTATTCTGTTCCAGAATAAAATCTCTGACCGCAATTTTTGAAACAGCGTCCAGTCCTATCGTTGGCTCGTCCAAAAATAGGATCTTAGGGCTATGAAGTAAGGAAGCTGCTATCTCACAGCGCATTCGCTGACCCAGAGATAGCTGTCTGGCTGGTGTTCTGATTAGTTGTTTCAAATTTAACAACGTAACCAATTCCTCCAGATTATCATTATAACGATTTTGTGGGATTCTGTAGATATCTCTCAGAAGTTCAAAGGAGTCAATCACCGGAACATCCCACCAAAGCTGTGACCGCTGGCCAAAGACAACTCCGATTTCGTTCACATGTGCTGTTCGTTCCTTCCATGGAATCCGCCCATTGATGCTGCAAGTTCCCTGATCCGGTGTCAGTATGCCGCTAAGCACCTTGATCGTACTGCTTTTCCCCGCACCATTGGGGCCGATGTACCCGACCATCTCTCCCTCTTCAATATGAAAGGAGATGTCGTCAAGCGCTTTGATGCATTCATACTGTCTGTGAAAAAGAGCCTTGAATGCCTCAGAAAATCCGGCATTTCGCCGGCTGACCTGAAAGGTCTTAGAAATATTTTGGACCTCAATCATATAAATTTCCTCCTGGTAGTAATATTTTTTCAAATATCTTGCCAAGCGACGGCGTACCGCTTTGGATACACTTTTTTCCTTGGATTTTGCCAAGAAAACCCGTGGTTAATATTTATGCTGTTTTACAGCAGAACTATATTATAAGACTTTCAGCAAAAATAATCAATTCATTTCCTCGAAAATAGGTAAATAAAGTAGAAAAACTATTAAGGTCATTTAAATTCATAACGAACCTCCTTTGATTTTGTAAAACGCCCTATGTCTTTTCCTAATAGAGCTATATTCTAAATATTGTCTGTATAATGAAAAAAGGTAACGGACTGTGCTTTCCGGAAAATAATCTGTTACTCTATAAGTGCTTGCCAGTACGGAATAATATACAAAATTATTCGGAATATACTCTGTAATACATATGATATCAAACTTGATATCAGTAATCTTTTGAAGTATCTACGTTAGAAGAACTCGTCAGAGTGCACTGATTCATTATATAGGAAGGCTTCAGAAATACTTCTCACCTGTATTCCTGAAGCCTCTATGAAGTATTTTTATTAAAATACCATCTTATACCGGGTAAGCCTGATTTTCCTTATCCGCAACTGTTACATCCACACCTGTCTGCTGTGCCTGACGATATTTGAAGAATTCCAGGGCTACCTGAGGGAATAAAGCATAGGATAATATATCCTCATCCTGTTGCTTCCACTGAGTGATCTCAGCCTCAATCTTTTTAAGCTCCGGCTCCAGAAGATCTGCCGGACGGCAGGTAATTGGCTTTTTATCTCCGATTACTTTCTTTTGTACTGCTTTATCAAAAGGCTTTACAGTCTGTCCATATTCACCGGAAAGCAAGGCCTTGGTTTCCTTTGTTACCATCTTGTAGCGTTCACCGGCAAGTACATTAAGTACAGCCTGAGTTCCTACGATTTGGCTGGAGGGCGTAACCAGCGGCGGCTCACCAAAGTCTTTACGAACCAGGGGAACTTCCTTTAATACCTCGTAGTATTTATCCTCTTGATTCGCTTCTTTAAGCTGAGAAACAAGATTGGATAACATACCTCCCGGAACCTGATACAATAAGGTTTTGATGTCCACGCCCATAACCTTTGGATTCAAAAGTCCTGACTCTAGCGCATTGTCGCGGATCGGTCTGAAGTAATCTGCAATTTCAGCAAGAAGATTCTGATCAAAGCCCGTATCATAGGGTGTTCCCTTAAAGGTCTCAACCATAACCTCAGTTGCGGGCTGACTGGTTCCAAGCGCAAACGGTGACATTGCTGTATCAATAATATCGCAGCCTGCTTCTACTGCTTTTAGATATGTCATGCTTCCAACACCGCTGGTATAATGGGTATGCAAATCAATTGGGATACTAACTGCTGATTTTAACGCTGTTACAAGCTTTGTAGCTTCGTATGGCACAATCAATCCAGCCATATCCTTGATACAGATCGAAGAAGCTCCCAACTCCTCAATTTGTTTCGCCATAGAGATATAATAATCCTCTGTGTAGGCATCACCAAGGGTATAAGCAATTGCCACCTGTGCATGCCCCTGCTCCTTGTTGGTTGCTTTTACAGCACATTCCAGATTTCTCATATCATTTAACGCGTCAAAAATTCGAATGATATCAATACCATTGGCAATTGACTTCTGAACAAAGTACTCTACCACATCATCTGCATAATGACGGTAGCCAAGAATATTCTGTCCACGAAATAACATCTGTAATTTTGTATTCTTAAAACTTTTTTTAAACTGTCTGAGTCTATCCCAGGGATCTTCCTTCAGGAATCGCAAGGATGCATCAAATGTGGCACCGCCCCAGCACTCAACGGCATGATAACCTACTTTATCCATGGTTTCAAGAATGGGAAGCATTTCCTGTGTTGTCATTCTTGTAGCAATCAGGGATTGGTGGGCATCACGTAATATGGTTTCGGTTATTTTAACCGGTTTCTTTTCTAGCTCTGCCATTACTCTACCTCCTGTAATCTGAATGTTACTAGTTTAGTGTTGCGAGTAATGTACCAGCATCCACTGTTTGTGCTGCTGCTACATTTATGCTTGCTACCGTACCATCCTGGGGTGCAACTATTTCATTCTCCATCTTCATTGCTTCCAGAATCAGGATTACTTCGCCCTTCTTTAAGGTCTGACCAACCGAGGCTTTTACCGATACAATCTTTCCAGGCATAGGAGAACTTACCTTAAAGCTTCCTTCTGTACCGCCTACTGCCAGTGCTTCTTCTTTTTTCTCAGCTGCAGGAGCCGGTGACGCAGGCGCAGATGCTGCAACCGCCATTGGTGCTGCTACAGGCGTTGGTGCCGCTGCAACTCCCTCTTCCACAGATACATTATAGGTATTACCATTCACTGTAATTGTATAATATTTCATTATGAAACCCTCCTTATTTTTTTCGTACAAAGTACAATGTGAACAGAGTGTGTGATGCATCAGATTGCATTGTTTCTCCATTCCCTTTACCAAACAGGCCAGACCAATGTACTTAGCTGTAATATTAATGTACTAGCTGTAATATCAATTTATTATGAGTTCATCCAATTCTTACTGTTAACTCTACGGATGGAACGAACCACTAATCCATCCTTTGGAGCAGCATCACCCATAGAGGCATAGATTGCAGCTGTTATAGCAGCTACCAGCTCTTGATCATGAATCAAATCCTTTTCCTCTGTTCTGGCAACTGCACTATTTGCAGGATTGCTTTCAGAAGCTGAGGTTTCCAAGGAATTATCATTCAAATTGGGCTTAATGTTAACAAAATACGTGATTATCATGATTAAAACGATCACTGCAAGAGCAATAACTGCACCAAACAGGTTCTTTAACGTAATATAACTGCCGATGCCTCCTAACAGCATTGTTTGACTGACTAGTATGCTTCCCATCATTATGTTCATGCTCTCTAGTGCACCATTCATAAAGAAAGTGCTGACATGAATCCGGTCCCCCCTTCATTCATTAATTTTATCTCTTTCAAGCTTTCACCTCATTTATATGGTGCCATGCTTTTTCGCAGGGCGGGTCTCTCTTTTCGTGAAAAGCATTTCAAAGGCATAGATCAAATGCTTACGAACAGAATCGGGTTCAATAATGCTGTCAACATAACCACGTCTAGCAGCAGCTTCTGCACTGGATTGAAGGCTGGCATATTCAGCAGCTTTTTCTTTCTGAACCTCCACTGAGTCTCCTTCATACATGATCTGAGCCGCCAGATCAGCTTCCATCATACCAATCTGTGCACTTGGTAATGCAAACACCATATCCGCACCAATATGCTTGGAGTTCATTGTAATATATGCTGTTCCGAAGGCTTTCCCAATTACTAAGTTAACCTTAGGTACAGTTGCATTAGCAAAGGCATAGGTCAATTTTGCGGCAGCAATTGCGATGCCCTTTTCTTCCTCCAGGGTTGCTTTATAGCCATTTACATTCGTAAGTGTTACAACCGGGATACTATAAGCATCACAAATTGTTACAAAGCTTTCAGCCTTATAGCAGCCAGCGGTGGTTAGAGTACCGTCAAATTTTTCTGCTACTTTTCCAGTTTCATCAACAATCTCGGTGCGGTTAGCAACTGCGCCGATGGTCATGCCATTCAGACGGATAAAGCCGGTTACCATTTCTTTTGCATAATCTGCCTTAATTTCAAAAAACTGGTTATTGTCTGATATATCTATTAAAGCTTTTTTTGAATCATTTACTTCTGCTAACAGCTCTGGAAGTAATCTGTTTAAATCATCCGTACATTCATCAAAAGAAGCGTTATCCTCGTTATTGGAAGGTAAAAGTGTAACTAAATTGCGAATCTGCTTCAGTACATCGTTTTCGTCCTCACCTACATAATCTACCACACCAGCTTGTGCCTGAAATGCGGCACGTGCCGTATCATTTTTTTCTCTGCTGTTACCATGAAAAGAGTTTGGAGAATTAACAAATAATTTTGCCTGTTTTCCCTCCATAAAAGAAAAATCACTTAAAGATGCCAAAACAGCCAGGCCACCACCACAATTACCAAAAATTGCAGTAATCTGAGGTATCACACCGGAAGCCAATGTTGACTTTAAGTAAACCTCGCCAAAACCATTTAAAGCGTCAGTTGCCTCCTGTAATCTTAGACCGGTTGAGTCGATTAATCCAATCACAGGGGCACCTACTTTAAGTGCCAAATCATAAATATTCACTATTTTTTTCGCATGCATTTCACCGATGGAACCGCCCATTGAGGTTGCATCCTGACTATATACATAAACAAGATTGCCATCAATCACACCGTAACCGGTAATAATTCCATCAGCAGGTGTATCCTTCTGCTGTAAATTAAAGTCTGTACTTCTTTTTGTAACGAAAGCGCCGACTTCTACAAAGCTATTGTCGTCAAGTAAAGAAATAATTCTTTCTCGCGCTGACAGTTGTGCCGTACTGCTCATTTTCAGCCCTCCATTTTTCAATTTTTGACAAACAAAACAGCTAATGGTTTCATTTGTAGTAAACTAAATCAATTCTATGCCAATTTTAATTGTATTATATTTATAAGTAAAAGGCAAGGATAAAATCCACATTAGTGGGACAATATGTCAACTTATTCAAATTGTTTTATTCAATGCAAACCAAAATAAAAACAAGTGAACAGTAATCCTTGTTCACTTGTTACAAAATATCAATTTAGTACTTGTTTAATTTTACTAATATCAAAGCCTTTCCGATAAAGGGATGCAATTAACTTCTGCTTGGAATCAAAATCCATCTCCTCCGCCAGCTTAGCTTTCTTTGCGATTGCTTTCTTAATAGCCTCTATTTCAGGATCTTCTTCATCCTCTTTCTCATATTCTTCGGAGAAGGCCAGCTCAATCACCTTTGAATCAACACCTTTTTGCATTAACTCCATCTTTATTGCAAGCTTGCTTTTCGTACTCTTTCTGGTTCGAATATAAGCTTCCGCCAGCCGTTCATCATCCAGATACCCATAGCCGTCAACATATTGAATTGCCTTGTCAACGATGGATTGGGGGAAGCCGGCATCGGATAGCTTGTTCCTAAGTTCTGACTCGGTACGATTCATAAATTTAAGAATTGCCAATGCTTTTTGCTTTGCTTTTGGTAGTATTATCTTCTCAAGGAGAGCTTCGTAAAAAGCGGACGGAAGCTCGTCTCCTTCAATTAAATTCAATTGCTGTACTTCTTTTGAAGATAAGAAGAACGAGTATTCGCCGTCAAAATAGATATTAACTTTATTTTTATTCGATACTTCAATTCGCGTAATGATCATAATAACTCACTTATTCCAAAACTTCTGCTTTTTCTTTCACTACAGCCAGGCCATATTTATCTCGAACCTTCTCTTCAATCTCTGTAAATATGCTAGGATTTTCAATCAGATATTGCTTCGCATTTTCTCTGCCCTGACCAATCTTAGCATCGTTATACGCGTACCAGGCACCGCTCTTTATTACGATATTACTATCGGCAGCAAGATCAAGAACATCACCTTCTCTTGAAATACCCTTGCCGAACATAATATCGAACTCTGCTTCCTTAAAGGGAGGAGCTATCTTGTTCTTTACAACTTTAATTCTGGTTCTGTTACCAACTACTTCGCCGCCCTGTTTTAAGGATTCAATTCTTCTGACATCCAGACGGATGGAAGAATAGAACTTCAATGCTCGTCCACCGGTAGTAGTCTCCGGACTACCAAACATTACACCAACCTTTTCACGAAGCTGGTTGATAAATACAACGATACAATTCGACTTACTGATTACGGCTGTTAACTTTCTTAAAGCCTGAGACATAAGTCTTGCCTGAAGGCCGACATGGGAGTCACCCATATCTCCGTCAATCTCGGCTTTTGGAACTAACGCTGCAACAGAGTCAACAATAATAATATCCACAGCACCGGAACGAACCATCGTTTCTGTAATCTCTAAGGCCTGCTCACCGTTATCCGGCTGTGAAATATATAGATTGTCAATATCAACACCAATATTCTTCGCATAAACAGGGTCTAACGCATGTTCCGCGTCAATAAAGCCTGCAATTCCACCTCTCTTTTGTACCTCAGCTACCATGTGAAGTGCAACGGTGGTCTTACCACTGGACTCCGGCCCATATACCTCTAAAATTCTTCCCTTAGGTACTCCGCCCAAACCAAGCGCGATATCTAAGCTGATTGATCCTGTAGGAATCGTCTCAATATTCATGCTGGCACTGTTATCACCCAGCTTCATTACGGAACCCTTTCCGTATTGCTTTTCAATCTGCGCCAAAGCAGATTCTAACGCTCTTATCTTATCATCCTTAGCCATATCCAATCTCCCTTTTAGTAGCTTTTGCAAAACACGAACTTATGTTCTTTTCTCCATATTAACTTATTTCCAGGACAATGTCAATAAAAACAATAAACATAGTAACTTTTACTTAGATCTGGTATCTCTATTCCGGATGTAATGAAAGAATGTTTTTGAAGATCTTATTGACAGATTTCATATTTGTTAATATGAGTTCAAGAATGTAAAAAGAATAGTAGAACAGAATCATCCCGATTACAGGAACCTGTCCTTCGTTCCTGCAATCAGAGGATATTCTAATTATAGCAAGATATCCATATCCTGTAAACAATTTTATACCATGTAATAATCACGAATTTCTTACATTTTTTTATGTAAAAACACGGATTAATACAGCTTACTTGGCATTGTAATCTTGGGATTATAACCATGATCCGTGAGTGCCTGAACGATTTCTTTTTTATGCTCATGCCCGAAGGTTTCCATGGTTATGGTCAATTCTACTGCGGAGTTACGGTTTATACTGACAAACTGATTGTGATCCAGCCGAATAACATTACCCTGATGCTTTGCAATAATAGAGGCAACATTGACAAGCTCACCCGGTCTGTCCGGAAGCAGAACTGATACGGTAAAGACACGTCCCCTTTGAATCAAGCCGTGCTGAACTACGGAGGATACCGTAATAATATCCATGTTGCCGCCGCTCAGGATAGATACTACCTTCTTATCCTTGCATTTTAGGTGCTTTAAGGCAGCTACTGTCAGCAGACCGGAATTTTCTACTACCATCTTATGGTTCTCAATAATATCCAGGAAATTAACGATTAATTCGGAATCTTCTATGGTAATAATATCATCCACATATTTTTGAATGTACGGGAACACCACATCTCCCGGCGTCTTAACTGCTGTACCATCTGCAATTGTGTCTATTTTAGGCAGCGTTACTACATTCCCTGCCTTTAAGGAGGCTTTCATGCAGTCAGCTCCCGCAGGCTCCACTCCAATAATCTTTACATTTGGATTCAGCATTTTTGCCAGTGTTGCTACGCCTGCCAGCAGGCCGCCTCCCCCAACGGGAGCCAGAATAATATCTACTGTGGGCAGCTCCTTAAATATTTCCATGGCAATGGTTCCCTGACCCATTGCCACAACTTCATCATTAAATGGATGGATAAAGGTATAACCCTTTTCCTCAGATAGTTGAAGAGCATATTGGCAGGCCTCATCGTAAACATTACCATATAGAATTACCTCTGCACCATAGCTCTTAGTTCGATTCACCTTAATGAGCGGTGTTGTCGAGGGCATAACAATAGTCGCTTTTGCCTGATAGAGCTTTGCTGCATAGGCAACTCCCTGTGCATGGTTACCGGCAGATGCGGTGATCAGCCCCCGATCTCTTTCTTCCTGGGTTAAGGTACTAATCTTATAATAAGCGCCGCGAACCTTATAGGCTCCGGTATACTGCATATTTTCAGGCTTTAAATAGACCTTATTCCCAGACTGCTCTGAAAAATACTCACTGTAAACCAGATCGGTTCGGTTAATCACTTTTTTGACCGCTTCTGTAGCTTCTTCAAACTTATCTAATGTCATCATGATATTACCCTCCATCCACGTTCCAATTGTGATAGGCAATCGAATACGTATTTCTTAAAATTCGTGATAAGTGAATCAGACAGCTGATTCACTTGCTTAGCGGCTGTTACATTATATCTTCTAATATCTACATGCTTTTTCCTATAACAGCCACAAGCCAGATACCTGCCTTTAATTTTATATTAACGGCCATTGAACCGCAAGGTAGTTCCTACTCGTTTCTCTGGAACAAGGCGTTTACAAAGTCTTCCGCATGGAATCGTTGTAAATCATCGATTTTTTCTCCGATTCCAATGTATTTCACCGGAATTCCAAGTTCGGCCTGAATTGCAATAGCGATACCGCCCTTGGCAGTTCCGTCAAGCTTTGTTAATACAATTCCTGTAACGTCAGCAACCTCACTAAATTCTTTAGCCTGAACCAAAGCATTCTGTCCGGTGGTGCCATCCAAAACCACAAGCGTTTCCCGGTAAGCCTCCGGATACTCACGTTCAATAACACGGTCAATCTTCTTTAGTTCTTCCATGAGATTCTTCTTGTTGTGCAATCGTCCCGCCGTATCGCATAACAGAACGTCCACATTACGAGCCTTAGCTGCGGTAACCGCATCATAGATAACTGCCGCAGGATCAGAGCCTTCCTTCTGCGCTATAATATCTACATTTGCCCGATGCGCCCATTCCGTCAGCTGTTCAATGGCAGCCGCACGGAAGGTATCCGCTGCTGCAACCATTACCTTTTTTCCCTGATCCTTCATCTTACCGGCAAGCTTGCCCACGGAGGTGGTCTTACCTACACCATTTACACCAATTAAAAGCACCACAGACTTTCTGGTTTCAAAATCATAAGCATTCTCTTCCAGCTTCATCTGTTCCTTCATACTGTTCATCAGAAGGACACGGCATTCCTCAGGTTCTTTTATCTTATTCTCCTTTACCTTCGCACGTAAATCTTCAATGATGGCGGTGGTGGTATTAATTCCAAGATCAGCCATGATAAGAGTTTCTTCAAGCTCCTCATAAAAATCATCATCAATGCTGGAAAATCCGCTGAAAATCGCATCAATTCCATGTGCAATATTATCTCTGGTCTTTGAAAGACCTTGCACTAATCGTCCAAAAAAACCTGGTTTGTCTCCCATATAAAAATCTCCATTCTACTATAACGCTATTAAGTCCTTGTGATATTAAAAACTGCTTTTCTTTGTTCTATCAACTATACTCCCGTGCCGTTCACTTTTGATGACTTATTCCAGAAGTGAATATATTCGCTTTGTGAATAGGCCTTAATGAATAGTTTGAAAGTTATTTTCTTTCAAACTTCCCGACATGTTGCCATAGGCAGCACAAACATAGGGCGAAGACGCTGTATTTGCGTTCTTCCAAGTATGAAGTATAGAAATTCTTAGGCGGCATACTTTGGCGCCTTAGAATTTTTTCTTCACACTTTTGCTTCTAAGAGAAGCTGATGATATTGTTGCAACTATTTATCCAGCTCATTCTCAATGAGATTAACGGATACAAGGGTAGATACTCCCTTTTCCTGCATTGTGATACCATAAAGAATATCCGCAGCAGCCATCGTACCACGACGATGGGTAATAATAAT
>JAEWMZ010000125.1 GCA_023392995.1 Bacillota bacterium | reverse complement strand
ATATTTTTACTCCTTCAATGATGACACTACTTGTATCGGCTTCCATTGTCTGCTCCATTTCTTCCATAGGGAGCTCGGACTCTATCTCCTCCTTCTCCCGTTTAATATCCTTTGGATCCTTGTCTGTTCGAATTCCTTTGAAGCTAGCCTGTCTGAGCAAATTCTCTTTCGTCCACTCCGCGAACTTAATCTCAGCCACCTTTTCCGGTGAAAGCCAGAGAATCGTTTCGCCCGTTCTGGGCTTTGGTGCCAGTCGAAAGGGTGAATCCGCCCTGATTATGTTTTCAAAATCTTTTTCTAATTCTTTCATCTGGGCTTCGGTAAAACCGGTTCCTGCCCTTCCTGCGTAAACCAGCTCTTCTCCTTCATAGACTCCCAGGAGAATGGAACTGATACCCCTTGCTTTCTTTTCCGAACGGGTGTAACCTCCGATGACGAATTCCTGCCTTTTATCACATTTCAATTTAATCCAGTCACCATTTCTGGTTCCGCTATAGGTGGAATCCGCTCTTTTCCCTACAATTCCTTCCATGCCAAGCTCACAGGCCACAGCGAAGCTTTCCTTTCCATTGCCTCTGATGTAGCGGCTGTAGTAGAGATTCTTCGGAGCATTTTGCATTAATACTTCCAGGGTAGCTTTTCTGTCTATGAGCTGCTTTTCCCGAAGATCCTCACCCTCCAGTGCCAGAAGATCAAAGACAATATAGGTAAGCCGCTGTCCCTTCGGGTTCTTCACATAATGCTGCAAGGCTTGAAAGTCCGTCTTACCGGATGCATCCGTAACTGCCATTTCCCCGTCTAGAATCATTGATTTCCCGGCTGCTAGCTCTAAGAGGGACAGGGCAATCTCCTGGAAGCGTTTTGTATAATCCTTGCCATTTCTAGTAATCAGGCGTACAATGTGGCCTTCTACATATGCCAGAATTCGATAACCGTCATACTTAAGCTCATAGAGCCAGTCTTCACCCTCTGGAATCGTCTTAACTAGTTTAGCCAACTGAACCTCTGCGGTGTGGAAGGGATTTTTCGTAATACTATGCGCCTCCCCTCCTTCAATCTGAGCCATGGTTCTCCCGGTTCGAATACTGGTAATAAACTCGGATATTCCATCCGTATCTCTCACATACTCGTCCTTCTCCTTTAACAGCAGCCAGTTATTCTTTTCCTCACTGGATATCGCCTTCCACCGAACTAACGCCCATTTGCCCTTTAAGCGCCTTCCCTTTAACAAGAACTTGAGCTCCCCTTTACGTAAGCCTTCTTCCACATTGGTAAAGGGTTCCCAAATGCCTTCATCCCAGAGCATCACAACGCCTCCGCCATATTCGCCTTTGGGAATCGTTCCTTCAAAATTCCGATATTCCAGCGGATGATCTTCCACTTGAACGGCAAGTCTTTTATCCTGCTTATCATAGGAGGGTCCTTTGGGTACTGCCCAGCTTAAAAGAACACCCTCCCATTCCAGGCGCAGGTCATAGTGGTCTCTGCGAGCCATATGGTGCTGGACAACAAATCGAAGACCTTCCACCGACTCCTCCACCTGACCTTCCGGCTCCAAGGTTCGTTCAAAATTCCTTTTTTCGTTATATTCGTATAGGTTCCCGTTCATAATTAAGCCGGTTCCTTATCTCTCGTTGCCTTCTCGACACTGGCTCTGAGGGCTTCCATAAGATCGATGACCTTGCCTTCGCTCTCAGGCTCAGCTGCAACGATCTCCTTGCCGGAGATTTTCGTCTCGATCAGCTCCCTGAGTCTGGCTTGATATTCATCCTTATATTTTGACGGATCAAAGGGTGTGTCCATGGAATTAATCAGCATCCTCGCCATACTCAGTTCCTGCTCAGATACCTCCGGCTTTGTATATTGCTTTTGAAACTCCTTGATATCATCCGCATAGAACATAGTGGAAATGAGAATACCCTCCTCACGGGGTATAATAGCCATCAAGGTATCCTTTGTGCCCATTACCGTTTTGCCAATGGCAATCTTCTGTTCTGCCATCAAGGCAGAGCGCAGCAGCTCGAAGGCTTTTTCCCCTCCGGCTTCCGGTGCCGCCTGATAGGTCTTCTCGTAATAAACAGGAGAAATCTGATTTAACTGGGCAAAGTGCAGAATTTGAATGGATTTTTCTTTTTCTGTTTTAATTTTCTCAATTTCTTCGTCTGTGACTACGACATATTTATCATCATCATACTCATAGCCCTTTACAATATCCTTAGCATTAATCTCCTTGCCGCAATGGGCACAGGTTTTCTTATACCTGATACGGTTGTTATCTTCCTTATGCAGCTGATTGAAATGAATGTCATTGTCCTGGGTCGTTGTGGACATCCCAATAGGAATTGCTACCATACCAAAGGTAATTACTGATTTACGTGATACCATAACCATACACCTCCAAAGGCTATTGTTTCCAACTCCCTTTTTCGTATTCGGTTATTCGGCTAAAATATTCGATTCCATTTGTCCAGTCTTATAAAATGGCTTTCTCCATTTTTAAGCTCTAATTTTTTAGGCTTTAATTTTTAGGCTTAAGACTCTAAAAATAAGAGCAATTTCTTACCAGCTATATCGCTTAATATTTGCCGATTCCAATTATACTTCTTACTTATTTAATGCCTGGGATACGTTAATCTTTCTGCCGCCAATCATGGTGTTTTCCATCGCCTTGAGTACAATTGCACCTTTTCCATTTAGTATTTCCACATAGGTTAAGGTATCCTGCACTGTAATAATTCCAATATCCTCTGCTTTAATACCCTCCAGATTGGCAATAACACCAACAAAATTGGTAGCTCTCAGCTTCTTATTCTTTCCGCCGGAAAAGCGTAATTTCATAATATCATTGCTTAACTGATCACCTTTCATCTTCTTTATCGGAGGGATCTGCTTTTTGTTTTCTTCAAAGGAAGCCTTCCTTAGGGACACTTGTTCTTCCTCCGGCTTTGATAACCTTTGTATTGGAAACCCAATCAAGGCTTCAATCTCCTGCAAGTATCTGGTCTGTGTCGGAGTGACAAAGGTTAACGCCCTTCCCTTTTGCCCTGCCCGCCCGGTTCTTCCGGTACGATGAACATAGGTTTCCGCCTTTAACGGAATATCATAATTAATCACCAGAGAAACACTCTCTACATCAATTCCCCTGGCCGCCAAATCAGTAGCGACCAAATACCGGAAGGCTCCTCTCTTGAAGCCCTGAATGGCAGATAACCTGTCCTTCTGTTCCATACCACCATGGAGCTGCCGACAATCATAGCCGTGGGTCTTAAGATATCTGCTCACTCGGTCCACCTGCTCTTTGGTTTCACAAAAGACAATACAACTCTGGGGCTGCTCCGTAATTGTAACCCCGGTGAGCAGAGTTAATTTATCCTCTTCCGCTATCTCATACATAGCGTGATCAATATCTGCAGTGGTAATACAATCCTCGCTCACATCGATACTGATTGGACTTCTCATATAATTTAAGGAAATATTCTTAATCTCTTCCGGCATAGTAGCAGAAAACAGCATGGTCATCCGCTCCCCTGGAAGCTCCTTCAGGATTGCCTCCACCTGGGGGAGAAATCCCATATCCAGCATTCGATCCGCCTCATCAAGGATAAGACAGGTAATTCTACTTAAGGGCAGGGTTCCTTTCCTTATATGATCCAATACACGCCCCGGCGTTCCTGCCACTACATGGGTCTTCTGCTTCAACTCTGTTTTCTCTATGGAAAACGCATGTCTTCCATAGATTGCGGAGGCTTTGATACGTTTGAATCGCCCTATATTCGTAAAATCCTCCTGCACCTGAACTGCAAGCTCCCTGGTTGGGGTTAAAATTAAGGCCTGCGGTTTGTTCTCAAGCCAATCTATGAGTTCGCAGACCGGTATTGCATATGCGGCAGTTTTACCGCTTCCGGTCTGGGCTTTGACAATGAGATCCTTTTTATCTAAAGCAAGGGGAATAACACTTGCCTGTACTTCGGTTGGTACTTCATACTCAAGTCCCGTAAGAGCCTTTTGTATGTCCTCACTGATTGAAAAATTATGAAAACTACTATAATCCATGGTTATTTCTTACCTATTCCTCTCAATTGTATTGATTCTTTGCATCAGAAGCTCTTCCTATTCGGGATTGAAAGCACTCAAGTTATTGCAAGTCTATGCGACTACATGATACGCTAATAAAAAGGCGGAGTGTAACCCAAACCACACCCCGCCTTTTTCTTGTCCTCAACTATTTGACTGTATCTATTTTAAAATCTATTCCTGGTCATAGATAAACTCATAAATTGCCTGGTTTACCTCCTCCGGATTGTCCTGGTTAGAGTTATGTCCTGCATCCGCAATCATTTTCAGCGTACAATTTGGATCGCTCTTAGCCCATGGCGCTGCCACTTTTTTAATATTTCCTGACTTATCATCTACTCCGCACAACAATAGCACTGGTTTTGGAAATTGGTATTCCTCGTCCTCATGAAGGCTAGCTGTCAGTGACATCATTATGTCAATAAAACCAGATTTTTCCATACCAGCAAAGCATTCCCTCACGTATTCTCTAACCGCTTCCCTATTACTGCAGGCAGCAGCACTCTGGGCGATCAGAGTTTTCCAGGGATACAGTAAAAAAATTGGTTTCGTCAGCTTTAACATAAGCTTTTCCCCTATGGTTAACCGCCCTGTATTTCTTGTACAATCAATCAATACCAACTTTGATACCATATCTTTTCTTCGGTATAAGATTTCCTGTGCCAGATTGCCGCCCATGGATTGGCCCACAAGGATTGCATTGGATATCTGCTCTCTCTCGCAAAGTCTGAAAAAATCCTCCACCATATCTTCAAAACGAAATTCTGTATCCGGTGCAAGCTTGGATAATCCATGACCGCGGGCATCCCACAGTATTAAATGATAACCTTCATCGAATATTGGCAGCTGGGGCTCAAACATTCTGTGGTCACAACCTGCTCCATGGAGAAAAATTATATAATTCGCTGAATCAGAAGTACAATGCCAATAATTAATTTCACAACCTTTATTGTGAAAGGTCTCCTGCTGTAGCTTCATTCTTTTACCTCCTACGAGAGTTATTTAAGCCGCTTTTGTAAATACAGATCCTTCGTTAGCAGTGTGACATCCAATGTGCCGCTGGGGTCAGCATACCCTTCTAAAGTAATTATTTCTTCCATTCCATCAGGTATTCCGGCTCGTTTGTATTTTCATCCAGCTTTTCCTGCAAAGTCAAGAAATCCTCGCGTAAATAAAAGCGTACTGCACGTTCATTTTTCTGATATACATTTAACGATAACTCGCTATGTGTTTCTTTACAGTAATCCAATAATAGTTTACCTATTCCCCGGGATTGGCTCTCTCCGGAAACGAAAATGCCGGCAATATAGTTCTCCATCAATCCAGCAAATGCCTGGATTTTTTCATTTTGCTCATATACATAAATGGTTGCCTGGGGCATCATCTCTCTTACCGCTTCATAATTATCGTTCCAGTATGAGCTGTCGATGAATTGATGTGCCGTGATATTTGTATCCAGCCACAGCTGCATAATTTGATCCATATCTTCTATTCTAAAATTTCTGATCATTTTGATTTCTCCTATTTCATTGTAAATCTGATGTACCAGGTTATCGAAGATATCCTGGTTGATATTGGTTTGCAAGCTTGCCGCTTGAACTAATTCATCTTAGCACCCCTTGCCATCCAAAGAGCAAGTGCTTCCGTGATCGGAGGATTCCTGAAGCGGCAGAATATCCTTGAGCTCAAAGGTCTTCGTATTATCTTCCAGTACAAAGAAAGGGATTCCAATCCCACCGGCTTTAATCACCGGCGCAAAGATTTCATTATGATCACGGTAGGACAAGAACTCCTTCAATAGCTTTGTACTACTGGTAATATCTCTAAAATCCACCTCTATTTCAGGATAGGCGGCTAAGCTTGCTTTTGCCTCGACACAATCCGGACAAATATCTGCACCATACATAATAATTTTCATCTAAATTTATCCTTTCCATCTAAATAAGTTTAAATCAATCGAGTCTCAAGGTCAATCGGTCTTTCATAAAATTTCATTACCGATTTGCGTCAACCATACTCCTCCTGGCCTCCCGCCATATTTTTTCAGGAGTGGCGGGTATGCT
The DNA here is from genome assembly GCA_023392995.1 of Bacillota bacterium. Taxonomy (GTDB): domain Bacteria; phylum Bacillota; class Clostridia; order Lachnospirales; family Lachnospiraceae; genus Mobilitalea. The sequence continues at coordinate 3,714 of JAEWMZ010000125.1, read as the reverse complement.
AAGTTCCTCCGGATAAGTCCCAAGGGAACAAAGGGCATCTACAATTGCAAAATATACGGCTTCCCCATATACAAAAGGCGGTTCTCCAATTGCTTTTGAGCGCTTAATCCCCTGTTCATTCATACTCCCCTCCAGCAATTCAATCTGAAGCTCCTCCGGTATATCTCCAATGGTCGGTATTTTATAAGTAGCCGGAGAACTGCTAAGCAGTCTGCCCTTCTCATTATACACCAGTTCCTCTGTAGTCACCCAGCCAATACCCTGAGCAAAACCACCTTGAATCTGTCCGATATCCACTCTTGGATTAATGCTGCTGCCACAGTCATGAATAATATGGGCAGCATCAAGGGTAGAACGACCGGTTAATAAATCCACGGTCACCTCACAGACAGCGGCTCCGAATACATAATAAAGGAAGGGGTGACCCTGACCTGCATCTCTATCAAAATGAATGCCCGGAGAAGCATAATAACCATGATCACAGAGATCAATCCGTTCCATATAAGCCTTTTTTACCAGCTCTTTAAAGGTCATAACGGGGGTTTTCTCCTCCATTTTTCCTTCCGGTATCGCATAAATGAATCCGTTTTCAAACGCCACGTTGGTATCCGGGAATAGTCTGGCAACGAGTTCTCTTAACCGTTTCATAATCTTTAAGGATGCATTCTCCACGGCATGACCATTCAAGTCACAACCGGAGGAAGCCGCGGTAGGAGAAGCATTTGCCACCCGCTTCGTATTATTGCTTTCGATCCGTACATAGGATAGGGGTACTCCAAAATTGGTGGCCGCGATCTGTGCAATTTTTGTGTTAACCTCCTGCCCCATCTCGATGGCACCATGGCTTACGGAGATAGAGCCATCCATATAAATTTGGATGAGGGCACTTCCCTGATTCAAATGCGCCGCAGTAAAGGAGATTCCAAACTTTACAGGAGTAATACCAAGCCCCTTCTTAACATACTTATTGCCGGCATTGAATACCTGGGTCTTCCTCTTACGTTCCTCCCAGCTGCTATCCTTTCTAAGCTTCGTAAAGATCTCCTCCACATGCTCCCCATGCAGAATTTCTTCCCCGTAGGGTGCAATATCGCCCTTTCGATACATATTCTTCATTCTGACATCATAAGGATCAAGCCCTAGCGTGAAAGCGATTTTTTGTAATACACTCTCGATTGCGAAAATTCCCTGGGGTCCGCCAAAGCCACGGAAGGCCGTAGCCGGATGCAGATTGGTCTTGCAGGGTCTTCCGATTACCCGGATATGCTCAAGATTGTAACTGTTCTCAGCGTGCAGCATAGCCCTTTCCAGTACCGAGGTACTAACATCAGCCACTGCACCGCAATTGGAGTTAAGTTCTATGGAATAGGCAAGGATTTTCCCTTCTTTGTCAAAGGCTACTCGGTAATCACTTTCAAAGGCATGCCGCTTTCCAGTACACAGCATATCCTCGTCGCGGGTAAGGCGAAGCTCTGTCGGACATCCGGTGTGGGAGGCTGCCAGAGCGGCTAAGCACGCCCAGGCCGTTGCTTGCGATTCCTTGCCTCCAAAGCCTCCGCCAATCCTTTTAATGTCTACCGTAACCTGGTTCTGCGGTATCCCAAGTACATTGGCAGCCATCCGCTGTACCTCATTGGGATTTTGTGAGGAAGAATATATGGTAATACCGCCATTATCCTCCGGTACCGCCAGCACACTCTGGGTCTCCAGATAGAAATGCTCCTGCCCCTCATTACGGATCACACCCTCCAAATAATAAGGACAATCAGCAAAGACAGCGTCCACATCTCCCCGCTCAATCTTTCTGACTGGACCCACATATTGATTCTGTGCAATCGCATCTCTTATTGTCAATACCGGGATCTCTTCCTCCAGCTCTAAATGAATGAGCGCTAGAGCAGCTTCTGCCGCTTCCATACTTTCTGCCGCAACAATAGCCACCGGTTCTCCCACAAAATGTACATGCCCCTCCGCCAAGCAAACCTCATCCTGTATAATTCCGCCGATTTGGTTTTCTCCGGGGATATCCTGTGCTGTAAGTACGGCTGCAACTCCCGGTAACGCCTTTGCTTTCCCAGTATCTATGTCGATAATCTTACCATGAGCAAGGGGACTTGGCAGGATTTTTACATATAATAGATTACGGGGCTTGGGAATATCATCAATAAACTGGGATCGTCCTGTTACATGATCCGGTCCGCTTATGTGCAAGGGTGAAGTACCCACTTGACCCCAACTGGAGCCGTTGTTATCTGACCAGTTATGCTTCATCGCCATCTACCTCCTGTCTGCTTTGAAAGGCCAGGTAATGCTTTAATATAAGATTTTGCATTACTGCCCTCCGGTACTCAGCACTGCCTCTGACATCTCCAATCGGCGTAGCTTCCGCCGCAATCACCTCGAAGGCTCCCAAAAAGGTTTCTTCCTTCATTTCTTTGCCCTCCAGGTAACGGGAGGTCTTCGGCAGGTACAAGGTGGTTGGACCTACTCCGCCACAGGCAACGTCTGCCTTTGTAATCCTTCCTTTTTCTATCTTTAACGCAATTGCTGAATTAACTGCTGAGATATCCACTTCTTTTCTCTTACTCACCTTTTCAAAATGAATAAAATTATATTCCCCCAGCGGAATGGTAATTGCTTTGATCCATTCCTCGGCTCTATTCTCTGTCTGTTTATAGCCGTGAAAAAAGCTTCTGATCGTAACTTTCCTCTCTCCTGTCTGAGCTTGTAACGTGAGTGTGGCATCGACTGCCATCAGCAGCGGAACCGTATCCGCAACAGGAGATGCATTCACGATATTTCCTGCTACTGTAGCCGAGGAGCGGACCTGCTCGGAGCACATTCTTTGCACCGTGTCAGAAAACTCTGGGAAGATATCCTTCGTAGAGTCAATGACTCTGGATAAGGATACTCCCCCACCCAGAATCAATTCCTTTGCCTGGAGTGAATTGGCTTGTGAGAGTACGTTTGCTTGAAGCAAATTGACTTGCGGGGCTTCGTTCGCTTGAAGCGGATTGATTTGTGAGGCTTCTTTATCCTTCTGTGAACTAGCTTGTGCGATGAACTGCAACGAATCCATTCTGCTTAAATCTATCAGCAATCTGTTATGCTGATTGCGTTTCTTGATACCTACCACGATATCACTTCCCCCGTTGATGTACTTAAAATTGCCTCCCGCTGTTAACTCCTTCTGATCTCGTAAAAACTCCAGCAGATTTTCCTCTGAAACCGGAGAATAATATGCATTTTTACCGTCATCAATGAAGATATCCTCCTGTAAATAGGAAAGCTGTTTCTCTTCAACAGCCTGAAGATAACCCGGTCTGATATCCCCAGCACAGATAGAAAGCTCCTTCAGATATTCTGGTACCTTTCGGATTGCCTCATATCCGGTGCAACGGCATAGATTTCCTTCTAAATACCTGCGAAATTCCTCCTTGGTGGGATTGCTTCTTTCTAAATAGAGAGCCAGGATGGAAAGACTGACTCCAGGTGTACAGAATCCGCATTGGGTTGCATGTGCACTAAGGATAGCCTCCTGAATGGGATGAAGCTTCCCCTTCTCTGCTAAACCCTCAATCGTGATTAGATGCTTTCCTTCTAATTTGGCCGCTAAATAAAGACAGCCGGTGACCGATTTATAATGAACGCTGCCCTCCCTAACTTCACCGATTACAACGGTGCAGGCGCCGCAGTCGCCTTCCCCGCAGCCTT
>JAEWMZ010000102.1 GCA_023392995.1 Bacillota bacterium | reverse complement strand
CTCCTGTTTTTTGATGAGGGCTGTCAGATGGAGCATATCAGGGCATTTTCAGTCCTTTATAAGCTGCGGGAGTTTTCCTCGGTATGCTATAGTATTCCGGAGGAAAAGCAGCTTACAGAAGAGGACTGTGCCGAATTTATCAGACAGGAGGGCTTCTGGGTTTATTTTAAAACCAGCAGGGATTATGAAAGTGTCAGTGATTTCTTCTATAGCACTATTTTTTTAAGGAGCTTAAGATTAGAACCAGCTGAGAATGAGATCTTAACGAGCAGTGAAGGGATGACGAATGTCCCTTTGCGAAAGGAAGTCTCCCCTGCTGTAAATAATGTAGGCGCAGATGCGGAGCATGTCGAAGTATCGGCAGCCGCTGTGAAGCCTCAAAGCATCATCAGTGTTAATTTGGAGAAGCTGGATCTGCTAATGGATTTGGTGGGAGAAATGGTAATTGCCAAGGCGATGGTGATCCAAAACCCTGATCTGGAAGGGCTGGAGATCGAGAATTTTCAAAAGGCAGCCAGTCAGTTGAATAAGATTACAGATGAAATTCAGGATATGGTTATGTCCATTCGAATGATTCCTTTGGCAGCAACCTTTCAGAAAATGAATCGCATTGTAAGAGATATGTGCAAAAAGCTGGGTAAGGAAGTGCGGCTTGAAATCATTGGTGAGGAAACAGAGGTTGATAAAAATATTATCGAGCATTTGTCAGATCCGCTGATGCATCTTGTGAGAAATGCGTTGGATCATGGGATTGAGGTTCCTGATGAGAGAACGGCTGTGGGAAAAGAAGTGGTGGGTACCATTACCCTGGAAGCTAAAAATGCCGGCAGTGACGTTGTTATTACGGTTAGGGACGACGGAAGAGGCTTGGATAAGAACAAGATATATCGGAAAGCCATAAGTGCCGGATTAATCACTAATAAAATAGAGGATTGTTCAGATAAGGAATTATTCCGCATGATTTTACGCCCGGGTTTCTCGACCAATGAGAGTGTTACGGAATATTCGGGGCGCGGGGTTGGCATGGACGTGGTAGCCAATAATATCGAGAGCATTGGGGGAACACTGGCGGTAGATAGTGCAGAGGGAGAAGGGACTGTATTTACCATTAAAATACCGTTGACATTAGCGATTATTGATGGTATGAATATCGGAATCGGAGATTCCTGTTTTACGATTCCAGTAACCTCGGTGAAGGAGACCTTTCGTCCGGCCAGCAGGGATATCATTCAAGATCCTGACGGAAATGTAATGATTCTGGTAAGAGGGGAATGTTATCCGCTTCTAAAATTATATGATATATATAAGATAAACACGGAGATAACAGAAATTTGTGATGGAATTGTAATCATGCTGGAGCAGAATGAGAGGATCATCTGTATCCTGGCAGATGAGCTTATTGGCATGCAGCAGGTGGTCGTTAAGGCATTGCCAAGATATATACAGAGTATAAGGCACTCCAGAAATATTGCAGGCTGCACGCTGCTTGGAGATGGGAGCATAAGCTTGATTATTGATATTGAGGGGCTGATGTCAGCTGGTATATCTTGCTAAACTATAGTATTTGGTGTAAACAATATTATTCTATGGCAGGGATAAGGAATGTGTAAAAAGAGCATTGATGTATTACTTTGTAATGAGGGCGATGTTCTGGCAGCAGATATTTATAGAGAAGATGGAGATACTCTGCTGGTCACAAAGGATACCGTTCTGAATGAGTATATCAAGAATAACTTAATGAAACACGGGGTAAATACCATAGATGTTTATGATGCTAAGGGGTATGGTGAGCTTTCGGGCATTGCAGATTCGTATATCACAACGGTCAATGAAGCGAAGACCATATTCCAAACGATTATAACTTCGGGAATGGTTAATGCGCAGCAGCTGAACTATCTTGCTGCTCATATTCAAAGTCAGATCCATCAGATTGAAGAAATTATTAAGTTCATGTCAATGGTACGCAGCACAGACGAATATACCTTTATCCATAGTGTCAATGTAGCTTTTTATGCCATGATGCTGGCGAAATGGTTAAAACTTTCGGAGGCTGAGATTAATGATGCTATTTTGGCGGGACTTTTACATGATGTAGGGAAAATGAAAATTCCTGGGGAGATCCTTAATAAACCATCCAAGCTTACCAAGGAGGAGTTTGAAATCATTAAAAAGCATACCTTATACGGCTATGCGCTGGTAAGTGATGTTAAGGGGTTAAGGAAAGAAATAAAGGAAGCTGTGCTGCTCCATCATGAGAGGATGGATGGTTCCGGATATCCTTTTGGCTATAAAGCAGACAGACTGAATCTATATACTAGAATTGTTGCAATCGCCGATGTATTTGATGCCATGACCGCAGAAAGAGTGTACAAAAGTCAAAGCACACCCTTTGAGGCTTTTGGCATGTTTCAGACAGAAGGTACCAGTATCTTTGATATTGGAATGTTGAATACCTTCATGAGCAGAATGCCCAGCTATCTTACCGGTATAAAGGTTCTGCTCAGCAATGGGGAGGCGGGGGATATTGTCTTTGTTCCCTTGCAAAGCATAACCAAGCCAATTATTAAAATAAAGGATGATTACATAGACCTCTCCAGTATGCGAACAATAAAAATTCATAAACTAATCTGACGAGTTGTCTATTTCTTAGAAAAAACCAAAAATTTGTCGGAATCATAAAAACACGAAAAAGTTTGTCGGAATTTGTTGCGCTGTTATCTTGATCATGCTATATTAATGTGCAGTAACTTCAAGAAAAACATAATCCTTTTATAAGGATTGGCTTAGAACTGAGGATTGATAACATGAAATATAAGATGATAGCCCTTGATTTAGACGGTACGCTCAATAATGATCAAAAGAAGATTTCAGTAAGGACAAGAGAAGCCTTAATTGCCGTTCAAAAAAAGGGAGTAAAGGTAGTACTTGCTTCCGGCAGGCCTATTACAGGTCTATACCGGGAATGTGAGGCGTTGGAGCTTGAGAAATACAGCGGTATTCTCTTATCCTATAACGGCGGTAAAGTAATAGATGCCACAACAAAAAAGGTACTTTATGAGAAAAGCCTGCCCCGTGAAACCGCTGTCAGACTATTAAAGCATATTGAAGAGTATCCCGTAACTCCAATAGTTGATAACGGTAAGGATTATGTTACCACCAGCAAAGAGGAGTTCATGATAGAAGCTGAGAGTAAGTTGAATAATCTGGGAATTATGGAAGTGAATAATGTTGCAGCTGCGGTGGATTTTAATCCGGTGAAAGTGCTCATGGCTGCGCCGAAGGAAGTACTTGATCCAGCGATCGATAAGATTACGGAACCCTTCCAGGAGGAATTATCCTTTGTGAAGTCCTCACCGATTTTCCTCGAGGCTACAATGAAGGGGATTAATAAAGCTAGTTCCCTTCAGGCGGTTTGTGACAGGCTGGAGATTAAGCCGGAGGAAGTGATGGCATTTGGCGACGAGAAGAACGATATGGAAATGCTTCAGTTTGCCGGCCTTGGGGTAGCAATGGGCAATGCCTGCGAACCCTTGAAGAACATTGCCGATGAGATTACGCTATCCAATAACGAAGATGGAATTGCACATATTTTAGAGAAATATTATGAGTTAACATAAGAAATAAAGTAGCAACGTGAATAATTATTTCATATTGAAAAATAATAGGAACCAGGATAATCAATTGAGAAGCCATATTTAAGGTAGCTTCAGTTGTGCGTTCTGGTTTTTTTGTGCACAACATAGGAAGCATTTTCAGTAAATAATTGGCTCATCCGGCATGTTGCCGGAAGGTTTAGCAAGGTCGAAAAATGTCTGGATAAATTTATGAAAAATTTATATATATTAGAAGAGTAACAGTGCTATAATAAATATAATAAGGTGGAGAAAATCGCTTTAGACTGAGACCATGTCCTCCGTCTGATTATACTCAATGCTACAGGTAAGAATCAGACCTGGGATGAATTGAAACGTTTGGAATAGAAGGAGTGAGGCACGATGGAGCATATCAAGAGGCAGGCATTTAATCCGTACTTACCAAGTTATGAATACATCCCTGATGGGGAGCCCTATGTATTCGGAGACAGGGTGTATGTATTCGGTTCACACGACAGATTTAATGGTAAAGCTTTTTGTATGAATGATTACGTATGTTGGTCAGCTCCCGTAACTGATTTGGCCAATTGGCGTTATGAAGGAGTTATTTACAAGAAGACACAGGATCCAATGAATAAAGATGGAAAGCATATGCTTTATGCACCGGATGTTGCTAAGGGAACCGATGGCAGATATTATCTTTATTATGCCTTTGATTTTCTCAGTGTAATGGCAGTGGCGGTATGTGATACACCGGCAGGAAAATATGAGTTTTACGGCTATATAAAAAATCCGGATGGTTCTATTCTCTGGCAGAAGGATGGAGATCCTTTTCTATTTGATCCGGGAGTATTAGTTGACGATGATGGTAAAGTATACCTTTATTCCGGATTTGCTCCCAAAAGCGGATTCTTCTCGCTATTATCCCAGAATAAGCGCAGCATGGATGGCGGCTATGTCATTGAATTGGAAGCTGATATGAAAACGGTAAAGGGAAAGCCGAAAAAGCTTTTTAAAAAGGTTGGAGAAGCGCAAGGGACAGGATTTGAAGGTCATGAGTTCTTTGAGGCCAGTTCGATTCGCAAAATTAAGGATACTTATTACTTTATCTATTCCTCGATTAACGGCCATGAGCTCTGCTATGCAACCAGCAAAAGTCCTACGGAAGGTTTTGTGTATGGCGGAACAATTATCAGCAATGGTGATCTTTATCTGAATGGTCATACAAAGGACGCAAAGGCCTATAATTATATTGGAAATAACCATGGTAGTATTGTAGAAATAAATGGGCAGTGGTATGTGTTCCATCACCGGCAAACGAACCGCCATATGTATTCCAGACAGGCTATGGCAGAGCCGATTACCATTTTGCCGGATGGTTCTATCCCCCAGGTGGAATTGACAAGCTGTGGTTTAAATGGCGGACCTCTTCAAGGGGAAGGCGTTTATGAAGCCAGAATTGCATGCCATATGAGGTATGCCTACAGTGCAGGCCGATATGGATTTGGAATGCAGAACCTGGTATTTAACAGACACCCGTACTTTACCCAGGAAGGGGAAGACAGAGAAGATACTCCAAATCAATACATTGCGAATATGCATAATGGAGCCTGGGTTGGTTTTAAGTATTTCGAAATGAATGGTGCAAAATCCGTTGGTGTAAAGGTCCGAGGAAAGGCAAACGGAAGGCTTCAAGTATATGATGGCATCAAAGGAAAGATGGTTGCAGATATTATTATAAAACCGACGACGCGCTGGACGATCTATAAAGCTCCAATTAAGATTGCAAACGGCAAGAGAGCTCTATATTTTGTATACCGCGGAAATGGAAGTATTGATTTTAAAGAGTTTCAATTGAAGAAGTAGAAGTAATGATATAAAAAGCTAGTGCAAAAGTGGATAAACGCTTCTGCACTAGCTTTTTTAGTGGGATCAAAGTTAAAGAGTTTCGCAATTACCTAAAAGGATTAGGGTGTCAAAAGGTCATCCCCTAAAATAAATTGATATTTGTACCTTGAAAATTTAACACAACCACAAATCATCGCGATTATCTGGTATAATTGTATTATCAAATAACCAAAGACGAGGTAT
>JAEWMZ010000060.1 GCA_023392995.1 Bacillota bacterium | reverse complement strand
CATCCAGGTTAATTGTCTTCACTTGAGAAAAGTCAATATCACCCTTGTTATACCATTCAATTAACTGCTTGTAAGTGCCTAAGGGCGAAGAACCGGTTGCAAGGCCAAGCACACAGTTTGGCTTAATGATTACTTGTGCAGAGATGATGTTGGCAGCCTTTCTACTCATTTCCTGATAATCGCTTGTTTCAATAATTCTCATTTTATCCGTACCTTTCAGTTTTAATGCCTGTTCGAAAAGGAACAGGTTTTTCGCGTTTTACCAATTGAATCATAGCACTACCAAAGGTAAGAATCAAGTGTAAAAAAATATTATTTTCATAAAAGAAAGATTTTATATGTGAAAAATATATTAATATAATGGGCGATATTATAAAATAAAACAACAAAGTTCACAAAATAAAAAATGGAAAGCAAATAAGAACAAAAAATACCAAAAATAATAAAAATAATTTTTATTAATCTTGAAAAAAATTTTAAAAATGATAAAATTAGTTAGCAGAGTAAAAGTTTTTAAGAATGAAAAAAGGGATATTACAATTAGTAGAGAGTAGATATGAAATATAGATAACAAATATAGATAACAAATTTTGATAGCAAAAACTTGATATGGAATTTAGAGGTAATAAAGAATGAGCGATTTCTTAAAAAAAATAGAAGCTACCTATGAGCAGTTTACCAAGGCAGAAAAGAAGGTGGCAGATTATATTTTACAATATCCGAAACAAGTAATCTTTATGTCGATTACCGACTTGGCCGCTGCCTGTGAGGTGGGAGATACCAGTGTGTTTCGTTTCTGCCGGACAATGAGTCTGCAGGGGTATCAGGAATTTAGGATGCAGCTATCCCTGAGTATGAGCGATAAATCAGAGATTGAGAATGCCGCCGGAATACAGCCCATTCATTTAGAGGATTCCTTTGAAATAATCTCGAATAAGGTTCTTCAAAATAATATGAGCGCCATCAAAGAGGCATATTCCTTATTAAAGCCCGAGGAGATTGCGCGAGCCATGTATTATTTTGATAAGGCTGAGAGAATCTATTTCTTTGGAGTGGGGACAAGCATGGTGTCAGCTCTTGCAGCAACCAATAAGTTTTTAAAGATAACACCAAAGGTCAATTGTTTTATGGATTCCCACATGCAAGCCATGGTGGCCTCCATGCTGACACAGAATGATTTGGCAATCGTAATATCTTATTCCGGCTCCACCAAGGATTCCATACAGACCGCAAGGCTTGCCAAAGAAAATGGAGCCAAGGTGATAATTATAACCAGATATGAGAAATCACCGCTTTCGAATTATGCGGATGTTACCATCTTGTGCGGTGCCCACGAAGGCCCCCTGGAAGGAGGCTCCACCTCGGCTCAGATTAGCATTCTATATCTGATTGACCTGTTATATATGGAATATTATAAGAAGAGGTATGACGCTAGTAATGTGAATAATCATAAGACAACAGAATCGGTATTGAATAAAGTATTTTAAATAAAGTATGATTCGAGAGTCAAAAGTCGGATTTATGTCTTGGAATGAATATGCATGCATATATATCCATCTGGACTTGCCTTACCATTCCTTGAATTGCCTAAAAGAAGTCAATTCATAGATGCCGATCTGCGCCATCTGGATGTGTGTACATATACATATACGTATACATAATTATTCCGAAAATTTATGAATAAAACCGAATAAAAATCAATAGAAAGAGTAGGAAAGATTAACCCTTTCAGAAAGAATGGGAAGATAAACTTAAAATTAGATTATAGTACGCTTAAGTATATTGCAATTACAGCTGTGACGTCATATGATGGAACTAGTACGAACTAACTAGTATAAGTTATTGCTTAGTAAGGTACCCGCTATTACGCTGATTCTGTGTTGCCGTCAATTGACATGGAAATGAATTTGACGTATTTTCTAGGCTTTGTCTCAGCGCAAATATCTGCCACTGATATTAAGTGGAATCTACCCAATACAGTACTGGAAAATACATGAAAAGGAGCGTAAAAAATGGGGTGTTTAGGTAATATCATATGGTTTCTATGCGGAGGATTTTTAAGTGGCTTAGGATGGATCCTGTCGGGAATCCTTTGGTGCATCACAATTGTCGGAATTCCTGTCGGAATGCAGTGTTTTAAATTTGCTGAACTGGCTTTCTTTCCCTTTGGAAAAGAGATCAGATATGGCGGAGGAGCCGGTTCCTTGCTGCTGAATATCATTTGGATGATCGTTACGGGAATCCCAATGGCGATTGCATCAGCAGTCTTTGGGTTGCTTTTATGCATTACAGTGATCGGGATACCCTTTGGACTACAGCACTTTAAAATTGCAAAATTAGCATTAATGCCCTTCGGGTCAACAATAGAAAATTAGGAAGCAGTTCCGTTCAAAGGTGTTTGCCTTCAGACTTAGAACAGGGATGCATTGGTACCTGTAACGTTTTGATAAAATTAAGGTATCAAAGAAACATACAACGAGAGTCACATTGATAAAAAAGTAGGTTGCTGTAATAGCAATCTATTTTTTTAATCTTGTGGTAAAAGTGAATCCTTATCGTTGGATTTGAGTAGCTGAGGATATAGCTTAACTTAATAGTAACCTGAGGAATCATAGAACTTATACAGGAGATAAAAAGCCTGCTCATCATCAGAAAAAAGGAAGAGTTCCCCTTCAACTTTGATGAAATATTTCGATTAAGTTCTTCTTCTGATTGACAGGGATGGTATAAATTGTATAATTAACCTAGTACTAGCTTCCTGTCAATGAAAAGAAGATAATGATAACATAGATAATATGAGGAAAGGTGTGAGCTAACAAATGGAATTAAATTTCTATATGCCAACAAAGGTAATCATGGGGGAGGACTGTGTCACGAAGCAAGCAGTCCTGTTAAAGGAATATGGAAGGAAAGCATTGATTGTTACCGGTACGAATTCTGCGAAAATCAATGGAGCCTTGCAAGATGTGGAGGAGGCCTTGGAAAGTCAGGGGATCGAATATGAACTATTTGACCGGATCATGGCAAACCCTACCGTAGCTTGTGTGTATGAAGGAGCAGCCTATGCGAAAGAGAAGAAAGCCGACTTTATTATAGGAATCGGCGGAGGCTCTCCGATGGACGCAGCAAAAGCAATCGCCTTACTTGCAGTACAGGATATTGCAGAGGAGGAGATCTTCCTGGGCAAATTCGTGAATCAGGCATTACCCTTGGTACTGATCCCTACCACTGCCGGTACCGGGTCTGAGGTTACACCCTATTCAATTTTAACGAATACGGAAGGGCAAACGAAAACAAGCATAGCTTCACCTGCAATTTTTCCTAAATTAGCGCTGCTGGATGCAAAATATATGAGAAATCTATCGGTAGAGATTACAGTCAATACCGGAGTCGATGCTTTGTCTCATGCCATTGAAGGAATGCTGTCGGTCAGAGCTACGAAAGTGAGTGATGGTATCGCAGTTCAGAGCATACAAGAAATTGTGCCATGCTTATCCGCTCTGTCACCGGATACCAACAAGCCGGCAGCAGAAATACCAATGCAGCTTCGCGAGAAGCTCTTATATGGTTCCATGCTGGCAGGTGTAGTAATCTCCCACACAGGCACTACGGCGGTACACTCTATGGGATATTCACTAACCTATTTTAAGAACATCGATCATGGACGGGCAAATGGTCTTTTACTCCCCAGCTTTTTAAGATTTGTAATGAAGCAGGATGCCGCATTAGTGAAACAGATTCTATCAGCTATGTCCTTTTCTTCCTTGGATGATTTGGAAGCACTGTTCCTAAGACTTTTAGGAGATCGAGAACGAATTACAGGACAAGAAATCGAGAAATATGCAGGTATCGCAATAAAAGCAAAAAATATCTTAAATTCTAAGGTTAAGCCGGAGAAAGAAGATTTGATCCAGATGTATGAAAGAAGTTTGAATGTAATATAAATATATAAAGATAGTGATCAAAAGTAAAAATAATATAGGACAATATAGGACATGAAAAAACTGCTGTATGAAAAGACATGGAATGTTTCAAAATACAGCTTTTTCAACAAAAAAAGATTTTTCCTGTCCATCCAAGAATAGGAACTAGGGCGTGTCTGAAAACTCATCGTATGCTCTGAATGCCCAGCACAAGCAGTTTTCAGACACACCCTAGAGTTTATAATTATTTAGAATACGAAGGTTATACAAATATTTGATACATAGAAGGATTTTGATATAAAAGATACGGCATACTAAGTGAAATATGGAATGGATCAATAAATGATATTGACAATCGATAGTCCTGCTGTTATTATCTTAGATAATGTGGGCAAAGGCGATCCGAAAAGGAGACTTTTGCCCATTTTTTTACAGTATTAAAAGGATTGTCCAGAAACTACTTAAAATAGTGAAATGATACCGATCCCAACAATATGAGTAAGGAGTGAACGATATGAAGAACTATACAAAAAAAGACATTATGAGAATGGTGGAAGAGGATGATGTTGAATTTATCCGTCTGCAGTTCACAGATATGTTTGGTAACCTGAAAAATGTAGCAATAACGATTAGTCAGCTGGAGAAGGCTTTGAATAATGAGTGTATGTTTGACGGCTCCTCGATTGAAGGCTTTGTGCGGATTGAAGAGTCGGACATGTTCTTATATCCGGATTTAGATACTTATGTAACCTTTCCCTGGAGACCGCAGCAGGGGAAAGTTGCCCGTCTCATTTGTGATGTCTACAGTGCCGATCGCAAGCCCTTTAAGGGCGATCCAAGATATGCGCTGAAAAAGGTGATAGAAGAAGCCGCAGAAATGGGATATACCTTCGATGTTGGACCGGAGCTGGAATTCTTCTTATTCCAGTTAGAGGAGAATGGCAATCCTACGACGATCACCAATGAAAGAGCGGGGTATTTTGACCTGGGGCCTTTGGATTTTGGCGAAAATGCAAGAAGAGATATGGTACTCACCATGGAGGAGATGGGCTTTAAAATAGATGCCTCCCATCATGAAGTAGCACCAGCTCAGCATGAAATCGATATTAAATATACGGATGCCCTTACCGCTGCTGACAGTGTTATGACCTTTAAGCTGGTGGCTCGTACCATTGCGAAGCGTCATGGTCTGCATGCGACCTTTATGCCGAAGCCAAACTTTGGTGTGGATGGTTCCGGCATGCATATCAATGTATCTTTAAAAAAAGATGGAAAAAATATCTTTGATGATACCTCCGATGCATTAGGTCTCAGTGAGGAGGCATATCAGTTTATCGCTGGGGTTATGAAGCATATGGAAAGCATGACAGCTATTACAAATCCGATTGTTAATTCCTATAAGAGACTGGTGCCAAATTATGAAGCACCGGTATATATTGCATGGTCTGCGTCCAACCGAAGTCCGTTAATTCGAATCCCGGCTGGAAGAGGTTCAGCAGCCAGAATTGAGCTTAGAAGTCCGGATTCCGCTGCAAATCCTTATCTGGCATTAGCTGTCTGCCTGGCAGCAGGTTTGGATGGAATTAAGAATAAGCTGACACCTCCGGCAAGTATTGATAGGAATCTCTTTGATTTATCCAAAGCAGAAAGAGAAGCCCTTGGGGTAAAGAGCCTTCCTTCTACCCTTGCAGAAGCAGTGGAGAAAATGGAGCATAGTGATTTTGTCCGAGAGGTTTTGGGAGAACATATTAGTCAGAAATACATTGAGGCAAAACGTTCTGAATGGGAAGCGTATCGTGATCAGGTAACCCAGTGGGAGATTGATCAATATCTCTATCGAATTTAGTCGGCTTCATCTCAAATCAATACTTTTAAGGGGAAAAGAGGTGAACAGATGTGTTTAGCATAATAGTTGGATTTCCGAGAGTAGAAGATGCAAATAGCATAAAGAGTGTGATAAACAGAAATGGCT
>JAEWMZ010000440.1 GCA_023392995.1 Bacillota bacterium | reverse complement strand
ATGGATGTAGGCTCCTCAACAGGAGGCTTCACGGATTGTATGCTGCAAAATGGAGCCATCAAGGTATACTCGGTAGATGTGGGAACAAATCAGCTGGCCTGGAAGCTTCGCCAGGATGAGAGGGTGGTCTCCATGGAGAAGACCAATATTCGTTACCTGACACCGGAGCAGATCGAAGATAAAGTAGCCTTTGCTTCCATCGATGTATCCTTTATATCCCTAACCAAGGTATTACAGCCCGTAAGCGATCTCCTGGCGGAGGAAGGTGAAGTGGTAGCGCTCATTAAGCCTCAGTTTGAAGCTGGCAGAGAGAAGGTTGGCAAGAAAGGTGTTGTGCGTGATCAAAAGGTGCATATCGAGGTGATTCAAAGGGTGAGCGAGTATGCTGCTGCCATTGGATTCGATTGTATTGATCTGAATTTTTCACCGATCAAGGGACCGGAGGGTAATATTGAATATTTATTATATCTTCGGAAGAAAATATTCAAGAATGATCAAGAGGTCAGACCGGAGGGAAGGTCAATTCCTGCCCCTCAGGTTTTAAAGACGGTAGAGGAAGCACATGGTATACTGGCGGAAGCATAGGGATTTATTAAGAAAAGCAGAGTCGGCTGGAGTGTGGTAGGACGATAGAAGAATAAAATAAGCACAAAACGTATATTTATGCTGAGTATTTTTGGAAAATCTTGAAAAAATACAGCTCTTTGCTTGAAATGAATGGAATTCTATGTTAAACTTTCTTGTATATCTATGTTAGCTATAGATGAGGAGAGTAGCAATTAGATGGACAGATTTTTAATTATTACAAATAGGGAGAAGGATATTGACTTTCTTGTTACGAAAAAGCTGGTTGCTTATATTGAAAAAGCAGGTAAGACTGCAACTCTTTTCAGTGTAGCTTCCGGGAAGGCCGCAAAGGAAGCCGTTAAACTGCCGGAAGATATCGATTGTGCCATTGTACTTGGCGGAGATGGAACGATTATTCAGGCGGCTAATGATTTAATGACCCATGATATCCCGATTCTTGGTGTCAATCTTGGAACCTTGGGGTTTCTGGCTGAAATTGAAGAGCAGAATGCATTTGAAGCATTGGATCGTCTGTTTCGCGACGATTATAGAATAGAGAGCAGAATCATGATGGAGGGAAATGTCCTTTGCAGTGGTGAGCAGGAGCAGGAAAGCTCCGGATATGCTTTAAATGATGTAGTCATAACCAGAAAGGGATTTTCCAGAATCATAAATCTTGGTATCTACGTAAATGATGAATTAGTTGATAACTTTCTTGGAGATGGAGTGATCATCTCCACACCGACAGGCTCAACGGCATATAATTTATCCGCAGGAGGCCCTATTATTATGCCTCAGGCTAGTGTTATAGTATTAACACCAATTTGTCCCCACTCTCTAAGTCCGAGAAGTGTGGTGGTATCCGCAGAAGATACAATTAAGGTAGTTGTTGGTAAGAGTAAAAAGACGCAGGAAGCGGAAGCAATCGCGACCTTTGACGGAAAGCTGGTAATTGACCTGGGTACGGATGATTCCGTAATTATCAGAAAAGCGAAGTATAATACAAAATTAATCAAGCTTAACCGTACTGGAATTTATGAGATTTTACGGTCTAAGTTAGGGAATAATGGAGATTGATGAAATCATTGAAGAAGAAAGGTACTGGGGTAAAACGATGAAGATTAGCAGACAAAGCAAGATTATAGAATTAATTAACAAATATGATATTGAAACGCAGGAAGAACTTGCGGACAGACTGATGAAAGACGGCTATAATGTCACTCAGGCTACGGTATCCAGAGATATCAGAGAATTAAAGCTTACAAAGGTAGCTGTGGACGGCGGAAGACAAAAATATATCGTCCTTCAGAAAACTGAGCCGGGTATGAGTGAAAAATACACCCGTGTATTAAAGGATGGATTTATCTCCATGGATATGGCTCAGAATATTATGGTAGTAAAAACTGTGCCGGGCATGGCAATGGCAGTTGCAGCAGCCTTGGATTCACTTCAGTTTAGCAGCATTGTAGGCTGTATTGCCGGTGATGATACCGTGATGTGTGCCATCCGCTCCGTAGAGGAAACCATTCAGGTAATGGAAAAGCTCAGCAAATTAATTAATGCAGAATAATCAGGTTAATAACGGGTAACAGTTACAGACAATCGTTGCCCGGTTACATAAATTCTACTTGCCGAACAGCACGTTCGGTGATAAAATATTTAAGGCATAAGCCGGAGGCGTGATATCTAGCATGCCTCCGATTATCGTATGTTGAAAGACATTAGCTCCGGCTGTTGTAACTTAGTTCGAGTGATTATAGTGACTATAGTGCAGTATGAGAAAAATAAGTAATGGGGAAACTCAAAATTCTAATAAACAATAGCGTTATGCAATTGTTTGAAAAAGTTTAGTAAGATAAGGAGAATTAGTATGTCAGGACATTCCAAATTTGCGAACATAAAACATAAAAAAGAAAAGAACGATTCAGCAAAAGGTAAGATATTTACAAAGCTTGGCCGTGAGATCGCGGTAGCAGTAAAAGAAGGCGGAGCAGATCCGAACTCAAACAGCCGCTTAAAGGATATTATTGCAAAAGCTAAGTCCAATAATATGCCAAATGATACCATTGATCGCAGTATCAAAAAAGCAGCCGGTGATGCAAATGCCGTAAATTATGAAACTGTAACCTATGAGGGCTACGGCCCGAATGGGATAGCTATCATAGTGGAGGCGCTTACCGATAACAAGAATAGAACTGCCGGTAATGTACGCAATGCCTTTACAAAGGGAAATGGAAATGTCGGAGCCATCGGCTGTGTATCCTATATGTTCGATCGAAAAGGTCAGATCATTATTGACAAAGAAGAATGTGATATGAAGGCTGATGATTTAATGATGTTAGCTTTAGAGGCAGGAGCAGAGGATTTTGCAGAAGAAGAGGATAGCTTTGAGATTTTAACAAACCCGGATGATTTTTCAACTGTAAGAGAAGAACTGGAAAAAGCTAAGATTCCTATGGCTCAGGCTGATGTGACCATGATCCCACAGACCTGGACTTCATTATCTGGCGATCAGGATATTAAATCAATGAATCGTATTCTGGATTTACTGGATGAGGATGATGATGTGCAGGAAGTTTGGCATAACTGGGATGAGTAGGTTTGAAGGCCAGGCTAGGAATAAAATAAGACTTTTCGTTATTTAGTAAAGGAAAAAAGTGAACTAGTTACGCTATACTGGGTAGTTTTTAATAGAGAATGAAGGATACTTCTAATCCTGCATTTGTCACAACTGATACAAGTGATGAATGCAGGATTTTTCTATGCAGAATTTGATTATCAAGATATCCTATATCAGGAAAACTTACTTCTGGATGATGATGTACAGGAAGTTTGGCATAACTGGATGAGTAAGTTTGATGGCTGAAAGTGCTTTTATTTCAAGGGTAAAATAAAATTTACAGGTAAATAGAGAACATTTCTTTATATTGAATATATATATCCACTTTTAAATACAGTATTCTTTATAAAGAATATTTACAACTTTGCATTCCTTAAACGTACTTGTTGATTAATATTATTAATTGTATCGTTAATACTAGAAGTACAGGAGGAAGTTGGTTAAAATGAATGATGTCTCTAAAATAATTGGGAATAGAATAAGAATTATTAGAAATAGTAAAGGATTTAGTATAGAGGAACTGGCACATAGAGCAGATATATCCAACACTCATTTAGGGGCTGTAGAGCGTGGAGATAGAAGCCCTACAGTAGAAATGCTGGGAAAGATAGTTGTAGCTCTCGATACCACATTTATAGAGCTATTCGGTGATTTACCAATGCCAAATAGTGAAAATGATACTGTGTTAACGCTTCTGATTAATAGAATAAATACCTTAAATGTCAGTGAACAAAAAATAATACTCGATATAATTGAGAATTTGTTTAAATTAACAAAAAGTCATTCATAAAGCAGTCAAGCATAAAAGTAAGGAAGCTTCCAGTATCCATTGTTAGCTTCCATTTTTCTTATTACATTATAAACTGTATAAGGAATGAAAAAACAAAAAAGTTAATTATTAGAATCATAATTCGTTGACTGCCATGCAAAAATATGCTATTGTATTAAAGAGGGTTACATAGTTTTAAATCAAAGTGTATTTCTATATATCCCCACATCGTATTTATTTGATTTACCGAAATGTCAAAACTATGTAACCCTTTGCTTCTATATATCCCCATTATACTGACAAGTACCATGAGTAATGAGAAGAAAGACTGTGATTGTTCGGAGGTTAAACAGTCTTTTTTCTTTTTTAAAAGCACACTACAGTTTCTTATGTGAATATGAAACAATAACTTGTATTGTTGTATAATCATTATTTATGAGTAAGGATAAAGGTTGGATATTAGATAAATACCATAACTATACGCTGAAAAAAAAGAAGTTACTAAAATCTGATATTGAAATTAATTTAACAACGATTGAGAATAAGTAAGGAGTCAAGAAATGTCTATTACAAATGTATATATCATACCAGAAAATGAAAAGTATACGCCCAGTAAAACGGAAATCGAGGCAATATATAACACTATGGAAAGTAGGAATTGCAAAAATATGAATATATCATATGATATAAATAATGAGATACGATTCTATGATTGTGGTGAGAACCTTGAAAAGATTCTGTGTCCAATATGCAACAGCGAACTAGATATTGATTGGTGGCAGGAAGAAATGGGTAAAGCTTCTGAGAATAGCTTTGTAGGATTAGAAATCATAACTCCATGTTGTCATATGAATTCATCGTTAAATAAATTAGACTATTGTTATACACAAGGTTTTTCTAAATTTGCCATAAGAATTGAAGATTTTGATTTTAAGCAAAGAGATGATCTACCTGTCGCTGAACTACAGTCAGTTTCAAGTGAGAAATGGAAAATAATTTTAGCTCGCTACTAAAAGGATTATCTGATAGTGAATCGCCGCATATATGTTAGGATAGATCAAAAATCCTTCAGTTAATCGTAGTTCTTAATAGGAAGATCCGAAGGATTATTGATTTTATGAAGTACTAAGTGCACGCTGAGGGGGAACACTCCCTTTAATAGGGCTCCTTTAATCAGTTATATACCTGAACTTTATAATTGCCCTTAAAATAGTCGCTTTCAACACGCATGTAATAATTGCCCTTTTCTAAAGATATCTTCTCCTGACTGCTCGTTCCAGCTTCAAACTCCTTAATTGTATTCCAATTTTCATCTGTTAATCTGATTATTAAATTACCATCCTTTACTGTTGAACGATAATTGATTGATAAGTCTTTACTAGAATCAACAGAAAACCCAACACCATTTGCGACCATTTCCCCATGTAATACATTATTATTAATTGATACGATTGGCATATTTTTATAATATATAATACCGATCGTACATACGAATACTAATATAGCAAAGCAGATGATTATTACACGTTTATTCTTCATGTCTTTCCCTCCAAAAATTTTCCATATGAATCATTATATACGAATCAGATAAATTCATCAATGTTTAAAAACCTTATTTTATCCAGATTTTAAGCAAAAGAAGGCACACTCTTACAAGTTATAGTCTTTTCCTTATACAACTTTGCTCGATACAAGCGGTGTAGATTATTTAAGCCACCACAAATTATGGAATTATTCACATTGAGGAACCACTCGACAACATAGTTAATAATGTGCCATTAAAGTAACTGCTTCTTTCATTTACTACAACCTCAAAACAAAGAAAAGTAAAGAACTATTTTTATAACCAAAGCTATATACTTATTCTATGAAGGAAAATCATATGGAAATAGCATCGTTGAAAATAAAGAAGGAGTGTATACATGGTTTTTGTATTAACATTTATAATACTTTGCATGTTAGGTTTTCTAATATCAAATGAGAAGGCGAAGGATGTTGTGCTATTAATAAAACTATTCTTGGTATTCTTGTTGATTATCTGTATCTTCTCTGTGTTTTATTATATTAATCGAGATGACTTGAAAATAACAAATCAAATTGCTACCGGTGCTATGATAGATAGATACCGTAATACTTCCGGAAAATACAGTCTGTTTCATTTAAAAACGAATCTGGTTGATGATAATAAAATACAGAAAATCCTGGATTTAGATTACAGTACGGAGTCAGTATTAATCTGCAATCGATCGAAGGGTCTTATCATTGATGTTAATGCCATGCCAAAGGATAAGTATGGGAATCAAATAAGTTATCATTTTGATGGGGATGTATATAAAATAGTAAGATATCATGATATTATTATCAAAATGAATAATTCTTTTATAGATAAAATTGGTTATGAATGGGCAGCGTATTATATTGAAATGTTATTGAGTAATAATTATAATCGGTATGATATAGAGGAAATATCGGATGTAACCTTGTTTCGTAACGGCAATAGCAGAATAAAAGAGGTAAAATATAAATATATCATTCTCCATGTGAGTGGGGAGAATAATAAAGATGTACAGCTGATTTTGCTCATTAATGACAAAGATTTTCAAGATAATATCATAAATAATGTTGATCTTGATTTAAGTGAAAAGAATTTATATAAAATCAATGATCTATCCTACATATTACCCTACTGTGTGAATTATTTAGATTATCAATATGATGTGGCCATGAAAGTGAAAAATACGAAGCCCAGTATATGGGATTGCTTATATTTTAGTACAATAACCATAACATCCACCGGCTATGGAGATATATTACCGAACAGTGAGACGATCAGAGTTGCGGTTATATTAGAAGTAATATCAGGAATTATTGTAATTGGATTGTTTTTATCGGCGCTTTATGATAAATTAAGCTGGATAAAACCAGAAAGATAAAACCAGAAAGATGAAACTTGTCGGTGGATCAACAGAAGCTTTGAATAACCTGGCGAGAAGTTGATTTATAAAGATTTAGATGAAGAGAAAACAAGAGAAAACAAAACAACAGAAAACAAAACAACTACAAGGATATACGGGATATGAAATTCTGCAAATATACGAAAACAAATAATAAACCGGAATGGAAATAGTTGATTAGATTCACAACTTCTATCAGGTATGCTACTTCCGGCTTTGATATAATAACATTACAAGGAGTGAATGGTATTGTCAGTGAAAACAATTGAAACTATGATAAACTGGGTAGAAACGAATTTAAAGAATGAGCCGACTCTTGAGAAAATGTCAGACTATGTTGGGTACTCATCCTTTTATTGTTCTGCCAAATTTCACGAGGTTGTGGGGATTTCTTTTAAGGAATACGTGATGAGAAGGAAGCTGACCTTGGCGGCGAAGGATTTAAAGGAAACAAATCTTAAAATCATTGACATCGCTGTAAAATACGGCTTTTCCTCCAATGAAGCCTTTTCAAGAGCCTTTTATAAAAAAATTGGTTATACGCCAAGTCAATTCCGTAAGGTTCTCCCACAGCTATCTATGTATGATAAATCAGTAATTTTCACGATAACTCCTCAGTAAATGATAATGGAGTAAGGTATGACTGCAAAATTAGAAAGAAATGATCCCTGCTGGTGCGGAAGCGGAAGAAAATATAAGGTTTGTCATTCAAATACGGATGAGAGAATCAACGTTTACAAACAAAAAGGCTGTTTAGTGCCCCCAAGAGCTATCCTGAAATCATCTGCTCAAGTACAGGGTATAAGGGAAAGCGGCAAGGTTAATATTGAAGTATTAGACTATATCGCAGAGAAGATACAGATCGGCATGAGCACAAATGAAATCGACCGTCTGGTGGATCAAAAGATGAGAGAGCTGGGAGGAATTCCGGCTACACTAGGTTTTGAAGGCTTTCCGAAAAGTGTGTGTACCTCCATCAACAATGAAGTATGTCATGGAATACCCGCCGATGACGTTATTTTAAAAGACGGGGATATCATTAATGTGGATGTAACAACGATATACGGCGGATATTTTGCAGACTCCTCCAGAATGTTTTGCCTGGGTGCAGTTAGTGAGGAACGAAAGCAATTAGTTGAGGCGGCAAGAAAAGCGATCGATATCGGACTAGAGCAGGCAAAAGCATGGAACTTTCTGGGGGACATAGGTCAGGCAATCAATGACTTTGTGCGCTCCAAAGGGTATACAGTAGTAAGAGAAATCGGCGGACATGGAATTGGAAATGAGTTTCATGAAGAGCCTTATGTCAGTTATGTTTCGAAAAAGGGGACTGAGATGTTATTGGTTCCTGGTATGGTATTTACAATTGAGCCTATGATAAATAGAGGGAAAGCGGATGTTGTTCTGAATAAGAAAAACGGATGGACAATTAGTACGAAGGATGGGAAAGACTCTGCCCAATGGGAAGTAACGGTGCTGATTACAGATCAAGGATATGAGATTCTCGCTTATTAAGCAGGTGGCTGAAAGTCAGCTTAAAGGGTGGATATCCTTGTGACAGGAACGAGCTTTTGTGAATATAATGATTATAATTTAGTCCTTAGGGAGAATTATAATGGGATACTATGTAACGGTACAGGATAACGTCAATATTTTTGTGGAGGATCTTAATCCGGGATGCAAAAAAACCATTTTGTTTCTGCATGGCTGGCCAGGAAGTCATAATCTGTTTGAATATCAATTCGATCAGCTTCCTAAAATGGGTTATCGCTGCATAGGCATCGATACCAGAGGCTTTGGCAATTCGGATAAACCTTTTCAGGGATATGATTATAATACCTTGGCAGATGATGTGAGATGCGTAGTGGAGGCTTTAGGTTTGAACGACTTTATGTTGTTGGGGCATTCTACCGGTGGAGCCATTGCAGCAAGATATATGGGACGTCATAAGGGGTATGGTGTTAATAAGCTGGTTCTTGTTTCTGCCGCCGCACCCAGTCTGATTAAACGTCCTAATTTCCCCTATGGTGTTGATAAATCTGCAATTGAGCAGATGATCGCTACTACCTATAAAGATCGCCCTCAGATGCTACGGAATTTCGGGAATACCTTTTTCTTTCAATATATTACAAATCCTTTATCCGATTGGTTCTTCCAGCTGGGTTTACAGGCAGCAGGCTGGGCTACGGCGGCAGTGGAAGAGACCTGGATCAGGGAGGTTTTATTCTCAGATCTGGAGGCCATTCGTACGCCTACCTTAATTATTCATGGTATACATGATAAGGTTGTACCATTTCAGCTGGGTGAGATACAGCATAAAATGATCCGCAATTCTAAGCTCATGCCTTTTGAATTCTCCGGCCATGCCTCCTTCTATGATCAGATCGATGATTTTAACGAAGCTGTTGTTAAATTTTTTGAAAGCTAGGATTTACTTGATCAGTAGTTACGTGTATTTAAATATTACGAAAGGAAACAATTCAGTTTACTAAAGTAAATTGTCTTTATTTGAAAAAATGAATAATAGAACACATTTATTTATATTAATTAGAATTGTAATTGTTTCATTCATAATAATATCTGCTGGGTATATAGCGTCTTACACGCCGAATATTAAGATAATAAGATTTATAGAACTTATTTTATTCCTGCTGATAACAGGCGTTAGTTTAAGAATAATAAGCTATTTTGAAAAGAAGAAAAATAAAAATTAATAAAAGAACCTCTTTTTTTCTGTTCTTGAGATAGGATTCTATTGCATCCTATCTCTTTTTGTATTACAAGGAGAGGGAAGAAGTCGGACGATCCCATCATAGCTTAGTCTCTATGTTTATAGGTGCATATTTTTACAAATATTTAAAATAAAAGTTTTCAGGAGGATAAGTTACAAGTCATAATACAGCCATAATTCAGATAAAATACAGCCACACCACAATGCAGCTAAAATACAGTCATAATGCAGCTAAAATACAGTCAAAATAGAATTAAAATACAAATATTTATAAAAATATTCCTTAAAATGTAAATTGAATATTGAAATTAGAGTATAAATATGTTATATTTTACCAGTAAACATATTTTGAGAAAATTTGAGGTAATACGATGCTTCTAAATATACTGTTGGCAGTTTTCTTTGCTAAGATAAAAGGCTACCAGATAAAACCTATCGTGAAAGCCTATGCAATTTACCCATTTTTTATTGCTGAATTACTCTATCTTTTCTTACAAATGAATATAATGATAAGAAATTATGAGTATCTGCAATATGCAACCATATTTAAAGGTGTCTATTTCTTTACATTAGTGGTGCCTCTGATTGTTTATAAGTTGTACAAGCCGGGTTTTTGGGGAGCGGCTTTGAGTATTACCGGAACCCTGTTAAACAGATTTGTTATTGGTCAGAATGGCGGGAAGATGCCTGTATTTGCAACCTTATCAAAGATAACGGGCTATTATGACAGCGAGGCTATTCTAACAGTGGACAAGCTGCATATGATTGGCAATGAAGCTACAAAATATAAAATTTTAACCGATTTTATTGATGTCGGATACTGTATCTTAAGCATAGGGGATCTATTGATACATGCTATTGTTTTTCTCATAATTTATAATGTAATAAAAGAAAGGAACGAAGCTGCTGTTAACGAAGATGATAAGAGGAGGAGTATGCCAAATGGAGACCTTCAAGGTGATCATGTTTGAATTCGTATTAGGTTACATGCTGCAGGGATTTGCTATTGTACTTGGAATTTATACTTTTAACAGGCAGGAGATCATTTTAAAGGATTATGTTATGGCCAGTGGTCTGGTGATGATGCTCTCCTGTCTTGTAAGATTACTGCCCATCAGCTTTGGTGTGCATACCATCATCAATATGCTGCTTTTGTTTATTATCTGTATCTTGCTGCTGAGGATGCCTATGTATACTACCTTGCGTTCCATGTCATTCGTAACAATTCTTCTGCTTCTTTTTGAGATGGTAGATGTAGCTGTGATCAGTTCAATATTTGGAACGGAGAGATTTGAGAATTTGATGCAGGAGGCTTTGCATAGAGCGATGATTGGAGTGCCTGCCAATGTATTTTTTATCACCTTTGTTATATTGACTAATTATCTTATGAATAAGAAGGGGGATCACCATAGAAACGTTAGCTCATCACATGGCTGAACAAATTGCAGAACAGCTCGATTACGATGAGGAGAGAAGAGAGGTTGTAGCCTACGGCTTAACGGCAATATTACAGATGCTGACCATCCTTATACTGATCTCTGTCATCGGATTACTTTTACATATTTGGTACGAGAGCATGTGCATATACTTAAGCGTTGGAATGATCAGAAAATCGACAGGGGGAGCCCACTCAAAATCAATGAGGTGCTGTATCCTGATCAGTGTCTTATCAATCAGCTGCCTGGCGATCATTTCTCGTTATGTACTAGGCTTTGAAGTGAGTGTTAGTCTGAATTTAGCAGCTTTATGCGTCGTTTTTATAATTGGCGTCCTGATCTTTTATCTTCGAGTCCCGGTGGACACTCCAAATAAGCCGATTGTAAGAGCTGAGAAGGTGAAACGGCTGCGAAAACAAAGCTTTATCCTGTTGGCGGTGTTTTTTTGCCTGGGTTTTGTGCTCATACTTTTTGCACATAGCTTCACCAGATTTTATAGCGTAGCGGCCAGCCTCAGACTGGCAATGCTCTGGCAGGTGTTAACCTTAACAAAAACCGGTATCAAATGCTTGGGCAGGCTTGATACGAGAATGAATGAGATTTTTGAACGATTCATTGATCCGTTTGCGAAATGCCTAAGGAAGGAGGGAAACGATAAATGAAAAAAAGAAATTTACTAACATGGGTGGCTGCGATTTCAACTGTATTTGCTACATTGATAGCATCTTCTGCTTGCTATTTTTGGTTTTATCAGCCGGAAGAACCGAAGAGCTTAAGTGACAAGTAATTAGTATAAAGACTTGTGGAAAAAATTCACAAGTCTTTTTCGTTAAAATAAAGGATAATTAATATAAAATTGCTAAAACCCAGAAGTATGATAGCAAAAACTAAAACCTGAAAAGATGCTAGAATTGTAAAGTTGCAAGAATTGGAAAATGCTAATATTATAAAGTTGTTAGAATTGTAAAGCTGTTAGAATCGTAATGTTGTTAAAATACAAAGTCATTCAAAAGATGGTTAGTTGAAATGCTGTTAACTAAAGTTTGTATCAAATAGAAGAGGATAAAATGATGGTAAGACATCTCCCAAGCTTAAATAATGAAAAGAAAGACCAGATCAGATCCATGTTCTTTGCGCTGAAAATTTTTGCCCTTTTCTTTTCAATCATCCCTATATTGCAATACTTTTCCGACCGGTTTCATTTGGATTTTACAAATTATAATGTTTATAGCTTAGGAATAACCTTTATTATCTGCATTTTGATGTCCTTCTTGATGTTTGTATATAAGAGGAATGAGCATAAAAAAATTTTGCAATTGTTGGAGATGATTATTTTTTTCATAGTTTTCATCATAGTGATTTACGTCAGCGGAGCCAGTACCAGCAATAATAAGTTTATTTTCTTGTTTATTATTATTTCTTACACCATCGAGTATGGTATGAATACCGGGATGGGTATTGCGTCGGCATCGACCCTGGTCATTATCGGTATGGATCTTGTCTTCGGGGGTACTAAGGGAATTAACATTCCTTTTGAGAATGATTTGGCTCTGATTGCTATGTTCTATCTAATCACTTGGACCCTGGGTTTCTATGTGAAGATGGAGCGATTACATATAAAGGATTTAACGGATTATGCTAATCTTGACGGACTTACGGGGGCATATAATTATCGTTACTTCTATGAAAAGATAGAGCTATGCTGCGAGGAAAGTAAAAAATATGGGACAGAGCTTTCTTTGCAAATGATTGATATCGATTATTTTAAAAAATACAATGATATGTACGGACACTATAAGGGGGACGAGCTGTTAAAAGAAATAACAAATGTATTTCGCAGCCTTCTAAGAGAAACGGATATCCTTTGCCGTTACGGCGGAGATGAATTTTGCATTATAATGCCAAATACGGATAGGGATGAGGCAATTCATCTGGCAAATACCGTAAGAGAAGCAGTAAATGAATATGATTGCTTTGGGAAAGAGTACTTAAAAAACGGGAAAATGACCATCTCCGTGGGTGTTTCCACTTATAACAAGGAGAATGAGAACTATAAGGATTTTATTGAAAATGCAGATATGGCATTATATAGGGCAAAGTTTTTGCGCAGAAATAAGGTGGAAGTATACTCCTCAATTTACGAACAAGCCAAGGAAAATACGCTGGATAACACCTTAATTGAAGCTATGAAGCCGCTGAAAACACTGATTACTGTTATAAATTCCAGGGATTCTTATACCTATAAGCATGTGGAGCGGGTGTATCATTATTGCAGAATTATCTCGGAGCATTTGAAGCTGGCGAAGGAGGAACGGCGAATATTGCTTTATGCAGCATACCTGCATGATTTGGGGAAAATAAATGTTTCCAAGGAGGTTTTGATCTCCAGCAGCAAGCTGACCAAAGAGGAGTGGGAAGAGCTGAAAAAGCATCCTCAGGATAGTGCGGATATTTTAACACAGATTAAAGGATTTGAGAAGGTAGTGCCCATTGTATTGGAGCATCATGAAAAATATGATGGTACTGGATATCCCAAGGGATTAAAGGGAGAGGAGATCAGTTATCTGGCGCGGATTTTGACGGTGGCAGACTCCTTTGATGCGATGACGAATCAAAGAACCTATCAGAAGAGAAAGACCTTTCATGAGGCCTTTGAGGAGATTGAGCGGTGTAAGGGTACGCATTTTGATCCGGAGATTGCAGATCAATTTATTGAGGCATTAAAAAGAATATAGACAGTCATAGAGAAGCTGCGGTGGGAGCTTTAAAATGTATCGCTTTGAAAATGTACCAATTTCAAAGTCTGTCTAATCTATGAAATAGTGTATGGAAATAGTGTATGAGGGCAAGAGATACTCAATCGCTATATGAGTCACAACCTCTTGCCCCAGCTTCATATTATTCAGACTCCCTGTTCTTTTTACTATATAATCGCAGAAAGGTCAGAAATGTTCCGATCAAGCAGATGATTGCAGCGGTAATATAGACTGCTTTCATACCATAGATGAACGCATCGGCTCTGCCAGGGATGTAGTCCGTTACATGAGCTCCAATCTTATTACTCATCATGCTATATAGCAGGGTGGTTGCAAGTACAATTCCACAGACCATGCCCAAATTCCTTACAAGGGCATTGATGCTTCCGGCAATACCGAGCTTATCTCTGGGTACCGTGGACATAATCAGGGAGTTATTCGGAGATTGGAATAAGCCCATGCCAAAGGACATGAAGGTAATGAACAGGATTAAAATCCATAGTGGAGAGGTTTCATTTAAGGTTGCCATCAGCAGCAAACCGCTGCTTACCAGCACTAAACCGATAAAGGTTAGTATTTCAGAACCGATTTTATCTGACAAGTGACCGCTGATCGGAGCCACAATGGTCAGAATAAGAGGATATATCATAAGGATAAAGCCTGTCTGCATGGGGGTATAGGCCATAGCATTCTGCAAATAAAAGGGCAGAATAATATTATTGCAGAAAATTGCTACAAAAGTAACATATCCGCAGAAAATACTAAGGGAAAACAGCTTATTTTTAAAGATCTGCAATTGCAGCAGAGGATTTTCCTTTTTTCGTTCAATTAGTAGAAAGCTGATAAAGGAAATAACTGCGATAGCAAGCCCTAATAAAATAAGGGGATGAGTAAAGCCCAGCCTGACACCTTCATTCAGTGCGGTAAAGAGTGGTACAATGGTGAGAATAAAGAGAACAGAACCAACGTAATCCATCTTACCCTTTGCAGTTTTTTGTCCCTTTGGAAGCTTTTTAAAGGCAAAATATAATGCAAATAAACCGATGGGTACATTAATCAGAAAAATATATTCCCAGCTGACAATTCCTACGATAAGACCGCCAAGACCCGGACCCACCAGGGAGCCTAATGCGACAGCAGTACCGTTTAGGCCAAGAGCCTTTCCTCTTTCATTTGCAGGAAATATTTCAGTAATAATACCCTGACTGTTTGCCATGGTGCCGGCAGCGCCGATTGCCTGTATTATTCTTGCAATAATTAAGCTGGTAAAAGAACCGGAGAGACCACACAGCAAGGAGCCAAGTGTAAATAAGGCTAATCCGAATTGAAACATTCGAGTCTTTCCTAAGAGATCTCCTAATCTGCCAAAGATTAGTACCGTTCCTGATATCACAATTAAGTAACTAGTTGCAACCAATTGAATATTCGATGTTGTTACACCTAATACTTTTGCCATTTTAGGTAACGCTACATTTACGATACTACTATCCAGAGTAGCCATAAAGGTAGCCATTACAACCACTAACATGATCAGCCATCTGCTGCTGTCTTTTGCTTTTTCCACTTCAATTCCTCCTGTTATGCCTGGGTGTGTCCGAAAGCTCGTTTTACTGCTCCAAACGCCCGGAAATTCGCTTCTGTTATTCCCTTAATTTTTGGGTACTATCCAGAATTTTAATTAAAGATCTCATCGTAATGGTAATTTCTTCAGGGGTCAAATCTTCTGTGATGAGATTCAATATCGTTTGTATTTCCTCATGAATGGCGGGCAACATAGCCTTTGCCTTTTCCGTAAGATAAAGATGATAGGCACGGCTGTGATTTTCATCCGGCTTTTTGCATACATAGCCCTGTTCGATTAGTTTGGTAATGGTTCGTGCCGACATGGCTTTATCATTTCTTACTTTTTTACTGATCTGATTTTGACCAATACCCTCATGATGCTCTAATATAAAGAGATAGGGACAAGAACCGCTGCTTAAATCGTATTTTTTTAAAACCCGGTCTAAATAAATCTGGATATTTCGAAATATCTTATTATTGAGCATAATAAAATGCATATTTTCTTTTTCCACAGGGATAGCCACCTTTGTAATCGTTATTTACCAATTCCATAATTATAGTGAATAACTGTTGATAAGTCAACAGTTATTCGGCAATCTAATTGAGAAAAGTAATCAAGGAAGTAATGGTATTGACAGTTCAGGGAAGTGTAACTGGGGATAGTAATTCTTATTTTAATGTAATATAATAAAAGGAAAGGAAGAAGATAAGCAATTGCCAAATAATATAGTTTTTGTAATTGTATACACAACGAATATCATTTCTTCACGGAGACGTTTCCATCGGGTTTAACTACCCCTTCGAAGCAGTATTTGCTGTGCGTACAATAGTTTCAGTTCATGAGGTTCGCAATTACCTACTGGATCAATATTTAAAAGGAGGATATCGATGTTTAAAAACGTTTTAAATTTACTTAAAAATAATCCTGTCATCATTGGTTTTCATTTTATGTACGAGCTGCTGATCCTACTGATTGTATTATTACTTTATCCGAATAACATAAATCAATTCGGGGTATATGGTAATTTCAATTTTGCTGTATATTTTATGACGATGGGAAAGCTCTTTGCAGCCTGTGGTTTTATTTTTATATTATCACTCTTATTTATGCCCGGATTTGGACATATGCTTTCCGAAGGGGTTACGCGGGGAAAAACATCAGTACAAGCCTTTGTTGAGGGGATAAATAGATTTTTTGTAAGAATGTTATTACTTACCCTGCTGGGTATGGCAGCAGCGATTGCTTTTTCCATAATTATTTCTATCATCATCGTCCCAGTTACTATTTTCCTGACGCTGGGAGGAGGAGTAGCGGGCGTACAATCTATGAGTGTAGTTATTATGATTCTTACACTGATTATTACAATTTTTATTATTCCTTTTGTTGTGTTAAGTTTTCCCTCTATCCTTATGGATGATGTAAGTACCACACAAGGTATTAAAAATGGAGCGAAAGCCGGTGTCAAGAACTATTGGAAGCTAGTTGCTATTCTTTTTATGATGTATCTGCCAATTATAGTTTATGAAATTTTTTATTTTAATTCAGCATCGCAAGGTGCGATTATTACGCCAGCGTATATTGTTTTACTAATTATATGCGGGATCATTTCCTTATTTCTCTTGCCAATCTTGTTTTTGGTATATAGGGATTACCGAGGAAACAATCAATAATCGCAAGACAGAAGGACAAGTTTGAAAGAAAATCATTTTCAAACGATTCATTAAGGCCTATTCACAAAGCGAATATATTCGCTTCTGGAGTAGGTTATCAAAAAATGAAAGGCACGGGAGGAAACATGCAAGTAGAGCAGCAGCCGCAGTTTCAACAATTGGAAGAGAATATTATTGATGTAATTGTAGAGCAGCAGATTAAGCTGGGATATCGAAGCGAAACCCTTCGGCTGTATTATCCTGGGGAATCAATCAATCGGATACTGAATACACAGTTATCATCAGAAGAATTACAGGATGTATTGGATCAGTTTTGTGTGTATACCCGGTTAAGATTAGGTGAGGTACGCCATAGCAATAAGGATAACAGATTCTGTGTTATTGTACCTCCAGCGGGAGTTGATTTCGTATATAATGAAGTTAAGGACAGGGGCTTTTTAACAGAGTTTATTGAGAGTATAAGACACCATGATTGTACCCTGGAAGACCTTCAGAGGATATTTCATAAGTACTCAGATAAGGTGGTATGTGAGAAGATGTCGGGAGAAGAGTTTGATTATTTAATGTATTTTGAAGATGAGAATCCGGATTCCTATCGCTACTGTATTAAGTTTGAGGATTGTCATGCCACATATCATAGATTTACGAAGG
>JAEWMZ010000282.1 GCA_023392995.1 Bacillota bacterium | reverse complement strand
TTTCAATTGGAGAAAGGGTCTTCAATAAAAGCTTGGTTGATATGAAGGTGGTGCCCCAAATGAAAATTGTAACAAACGCAAGGAAATGTCCGGTGATTTCTGTTTTTCTATTCATAGATAGCCTCTCAGTTCTTTAAATTCATCAGTTCTATAAACTCGTCAGTTCTAAAAACACGACAGTTCATTATATCCATCAAATCTTTATATCCATCAAATCTTTAAAACCATCAAATCTTTAAACCCATCAGTTCTTTAAAACCCGTCAGTTCTTTAAAACCCGTCAATACTTTAAGCACATGAATTCTCTAAACATATCAATACTTTAAATTCATATTCATGAATGCTCCAAACACATCTCAGGTATCCTTAAAAATATTCATATACTGTTTTGGTGTCAGCCCAATAAACTTCTTGAAGAAGTTGGTAAAGTGGCTTTGGTCGGTAAAGCCAGTCTGCAAAGCCGCATCGATCGGCGGCACACCTTGCTCCAACAGCTTCTTAGCTCTATCAATTCGTATTGTTTCCAGGTAGCTATAAGGGGAGATTCCCATTTGCCTGGTAAAGGAACGGAGCAGATAATATTTGCTGAGCCCGGTCAGCTTGCATAAGTCCTCCAGAGCAATATTATCCATGTAATGCTTTTCTAAAAATTCGCAGATCATCCTTATCTTTTCACTCTGTTCTGCTATTCCTGTCGGCGCTCCCTGCTCCGTATAATCCTCCATGAGCTGCTCCAAAAGAAAGAAGAAGAGCTCCTCTTTTCTAAAATCACATACTTCCTCCATAATCATTTGGTGTAAGTCCCGGATTAAGGTAACCAACTCGCTATGAAATACAACTTGCGATATAAAATACGGCATATCATCTTGTCCTGTTATTTCAAAGACAGCCTT
This sequence comes from Bacillota bacterium, assembly GCA_023392995.1. Lineage (GTDB taxonomy): Bacteria > Bacillota > Clostridia > Lachnospirales > Lachnospiraceae > Mobilitalea. The sequence goes on along the minus strand of JAEWMZ010000282.1, from coordinate 6,676 downwards.
ACTCATAATTTCCGGCTGAATATTGATGCATCGATAATCTAAAGTTTCACCATCAATTTGTTCGCAGGTATGATTATCACGGGGATTAAACAGCAGCAAATCTCCGGGAGCAATGGTGTACTCCTGATTTTTGCAAGATAAAAACCGCTGTCCCTTTTCAATAAAGCCAATCACATAATACTCATGAAAATGATTGGGGAATTTCTGCATAATTCCTTGAAAGTGATAGGCTTCCACCTTTAGCTGGGTGTCATATTTTACTGTTCTTATCTCTTGCTTCATAAGCTTCCTTCCCATTTCAATTGATCTGATGTTTAGTATAACACAGGATTGGGTATCGTTCTTGTATGATATTGCCTTCTTCCTCAGGAATATTTATGAAGATATACGTGCTGGCTATCAGTAGAGGTGAGTTAGGGTTAAGTTAGGATTAAGTTAGGGCTGAGTAGGGCTGAGTTGAAGTTGAGCTGAAGCTGAGTTGAAGCTGATTTGAGGTTGATTTGAGGTTTAATTTGGTTTAAGTTAGGATTAAGTTGAGACTGATTTTTTATCACCTTCGATCTAAGTCTGTACGACGGGAAGGGTTATTTCGTTAGTGGTATCATAGTTATCATAATTCTTCATTTTTCGCTCATATTCCAGATACATATACTAAGTAATTATGGTTCATGGTATAATTTAAGCAGAAGAAATTGTGTTTCGAAAAGCCCTAGTAGAGAGGACTGGTGATTGTATGTATCAGCTGATAATTGTAGATGATGAAGAGAAAATACTGGAAGGTATTTCACAACTATTTCCCTGGAATAATATCGGTTTTCAGGTTGTGGCACGTTTTCTGGATGCCAGAAGTGCGTTAACTTATATAGAACAGAATCCGGTGGATGTGGTTATGACGGATATCTCCATGCCGGATATGAATGGTATTGAGCTCACGAAGGAGCTGAAGCGGTTTCCTGAGCTTAAGATTGTACTTTTCAGCAGCTATAAGGATTATGAATACATGCGAGCAGCCATCCAATACGGGATCAGTGACTATCTGTTAAAGCCGATTCGCTATGATGAGTTGGTGACCTGTTTTGACGGAATTCGTTTGCAGCTGGATCAGAAGAATATGGTGGAAGTTGCGAAGCCGAAGACCTATTACAGTGAGATCATTCAACGAGTGGATGATTATCTGCTGAATAACTATCAGAAAGCCTCCCTGGAGGGAGCTGCAGAGGCGGTGGGACTGAGTCCGAACTATCTTTCCAAGATTTATAAGGAAAAATCCGGCTCTGGGTTCCTGGAACGTCTGAACCGGATCAAGATGGAAAAGGCCTGCGAGCTTTTAATGGACCCCAGCTACAAGCATTATGAGATTGCATTCTACGTAGGATATGATAATCCAAAGAATTTTTCCAGAGCCTTTAAGGCATATTTTAATGTTAGTCCGATGGAATATCGTAATGGTCAGAGGAAGGAGAATAAATAAGACATGCTGCAAAAGTTTTTCATCAAGCGATTTCGCACCTTTGCATTAATTATGATTATACCCATGATAATTATTTTTTCAATTTTAGGGGGCTTTGCCATCAATACACAGCGGGATGCTTTTCGGAGTATGGGTGTCAGTTCTTTGACAAGTATTAATGATAATGTGGTCAATGTGATCTACAGCTCCATTCACCAGCAGGATGTGGCAATGAGAAATGCACAATATATGATATCAATGAAGAAATTGATGAGTCACGATATCCTGGTTTACCGGGATATTATTTTTATGGATTCCATGTACAATTACCTGGCCAGTGCGCAGCTTTCCTACAAATATATTGATTCCATCTATCTTTATATGGATGGGCTGAATAACTTTATGACGTCCTCCTCCGATGAGCTGGCATCTTTTACCAGCTTCAATGATATTGCCTGGTTCGATCATTATAAGAACATTCCAAAGGAAAATGACAGATACGTTGAGACCAGGGAAATTCAAAGATACACCTATGATAAGCCGAAGGAAATTATCACAATCTATCAGCGGATGTCCTATGCCAAGGGCGTAATTGTACTCAATGTAAAAGCGGACGATTTTGGAGAACGCATAAAGGATATGCTTAATACGGGTCAGAGCTTCTTTTATTTAAATAAAAGTGGAGAGGTGCTTTACTCCAGCAGCAAAGAGACCATGCTGGATGTAAACGCACAGGATCAATATTTTGAAACTATCATGGAGGAATATCAGGAAAAGGGTAAATTCTTCAAAAATCAAAGTTGGGTAAAGATTAACCATAAGTATTACATGCAATACATCAGACCGGATGATTATAATCAAACTTATCTGGTATCCCTCATATCCTTTGATGTATTTGCAGAGAATTTACTCGGCTTAATAAAATTCGCCTTAACCATACTGATCATCAATTTGTTGATTGTAATGTTCCTTGCCTGGATCACCACCAGAAGTGCCTTCAAGCACATTACCTATCTGGTAGATGTGTTCAGTGCGGCGGAACGAGGTGAAGTGATTGGAGAGCCCCAGCAGATTGTAAAGGATGAATACAATCTCATTCTGAACAATATTCTCTTTCTCTTCATTAAAAACAATCAAATGCAGGCAAATCTGCTGGAACGTCAGCTTCAGAGCCAGATATCTGAGCTGATGGCGCTTCAGCTTCAGATTAATCCCCACTTTATATTTAATACGCTGCAGACAATGGATCTTGAGGTATTAAAGGAATTGGGGGGACAGTCTACGCTGCACACCTTAATTCAGGAGCTGTCCAGTATCATGAAATATGCCTTGTCCAACCCGACGGAATTCGTAACCTTCAAGGAGGAGCTTGACTATCTGAAGGCCTATATTGAGATTCAAGAGGTAAGATTTAATAATAACATTGTCACCTATTATGAGATAGATCCATCGGTTATGGACTACTCGGTATTTCGGTTAATGCTTCAGCCGGTGGTGGAAAATTGTGTGCAGCATGGCTTAAGGTCTTCCAGCGAACGTTGCTGCATCAAAATCAAGCTGCGCAGGAGAGAAGATGTGATTCACGTGGAGATTATCGACAACGGTTGGGGAATGACAAAGGATACCATAAAGGAACTAAGAAGTAAAATTAATGATGCAAAATCCAAGAACATCGGCTTGACCAATTTGAACCGAAGATTGATTTTACACTACGGGGAGGCGAGTGGACTAAAGATTCTAAGCAAGAAAGAGATGGGAACTCTGGTCAGCTTTATCATACCGGTTGAAGGGGACGGAAAGCATAACAGGTTTAGTAAAGCAGAGAAATAATCAAAAATGATACTTTTTAAAAAAAGAGCGTAATATATGGATTCTTATCTTATGCCAGATACCTTTTTGAATGGGAAGGCAAATGCTAGAATGAAGATGTTATCTGAGTTATTCAGATAAAGCTTCAAAAAATAATATTGGGAGGTTTATGTTATGAAAATGAAAAAAGTTATGGCTCTGGTTCTGGCTTCTGTGATGACTCTTTCCTTTGTGGCTTGCGGCAAACAAAGCAGTGAGGATACTGACAGCAAAGCCGACGGCAAAGCTACTAGCGGCGAGAAGGTGACCGAAGCAGCAGCTGCAGATGATCAACATGATCCGGTTACACTTCGGTTCTCCTGGTGGGGTGGAGATCCTAGACATGAAGCGACACTGGCAGTAATTGATGCTTTTCAAAAAGAATATCCCTGGATAACCATCGAACCCGAGTATGGTGCGCAGGACGGTTATAACGACAAGCTTATGACCCAGTTCGCATCGAATACGGCACCGGACATCATTCAGCTGGAGACGGGAGCAGCACCGGAATATTATGAACAGGGACAGCTCTTAAATCTATCTGAAACAAGTATTGATTTCTCTAAGTTTGATGCAACGTTCCTTCAGGATAACGGTCAATTTGGATCAGGAAGTCAGTATGCGATTCCGATGGGCAAGGCAGGCACTGCGATTGTAGTGAATAAGGATCTTGCAGATAAGATCGGCATTGACTTTACACAGCCCTATGACTGGAATCAGCTGATTGAATGGGGCAAGCAGGTTCAGGCATATGATCCATCTCTTTATCTGATCTCAGGCAATGAGGCTTATATGATGCCATTTATCATAAGAGCTATGTCCAGACAGATGAATGGTGCAGCGATCATTGACGATGCCACCAATACACTCAATGTAACAGAAGAGCAGTTTACTAAGATGCTGGAATTTGTTAAGGAGCTCTATGAGAGTAAAACTGCAGTTCCCCTGTCTTACATGGCTACCTATGGCGTTAACAATCAGGATGATCCTAACTGGATTGCCGGTAAATATGTTTGTTATGTAGGCTATACCTCTTCCGCAGCAGTAATGCAGGCAGCGAATCCGAATGCGAATTACATAGCTGGACAGCTCCCATTATTTGCGGATCGTAAGAGTGACGGATGGGTAAATGATTGTCCTCAGTACGTAGGAATTTATCAAAAATCCGCTCATCCAGAGGAAGCAGCTCTGTTCTTAGATTATTTCTTTAATAATGAAGAATCCATGAAGACCCTTGGTACCGTACGTTCCGTTCCTCCGACTGAGAGAGCACAGGAGCTTACACTGGAAGCCGGAACTCTGAACTTCCTGACAAAGTCCTCCGTAGATGTTAGCATGCAGTATAACGGAAAGTCCGATTCCGGTAAGACCACCAGTGCGGAAGTTACCGCAATCCTTAGCGATGCATATGAAAATGTTGCATTTGGTGAAGTATCACCTGCAGATGAGGCAAAAGAAGTGGTTGAATTAATTAATGACTATTTATCAGCACAATAATAAATAATTTTTGGGAGAGGGGCCGCACGTATTTTATTTTTAGAAATCTTGAAAAATATGTTGCGGCCCCTTGATCAAGCGAGGTGATGCGAAATGAAAAAATCGAAATTGGCAAGCAGGGGTTCTAAGGCTTATATCTACATTTTACCTTGGTTGATTGGCTTTGCAATACTACAGTTATATCCTTTTATGGCTTCGTTATTCTATTCTTTTACAAATTACAATGCATTCGGAAAAATGAATTTTGTCGGTCTGGATAATTACATCAGGCTGTTTACGAAAGATAAAGAATTCTTTAAATCCTTGGTAGTGACAATAAATTATACATTGATGACAGTGCCGGGTAAAATTATCTTATCACTGGCGGTTGCTGTTATGTTGAATAAATCCAGAAAAGGCATCGGCGTCATGAGAACCGTGTTCTATCTGCCGTCCTTATTCGGAGGCAGCATTGCCGTAGCACTGCTGTGGAAGCTGCTGTTCAATGATAATGGCTTAATCAATGCTATATTACATATATTTGGAGCCGGTAAAGTATCCTGGCTGGGTGATCCCAAGGTAGCACTGTTTACCTTAAGCTCACTGGAGATATGGCAGTTTGGTTCCTCCATGGTAATGTTCCTTGCAGCACTGAAGCAGGTTCCCAAGTCCTTGTATGAGGCGGCAGGAATCGATGGTGCTAATAAGATTCAGTCCTTCTTTAAAGTTACCTTCCCGCAGATTACTCCTATTTTGTTCTTTACCGTCATTATGCAAACGATCAATGCGCTACAGAACTTTACATCAGCCTTTGTCATCACAAAGGGCGGACCGGTAAAATCCACCTATATGCTGGGACTTAAGCTGTATAATGATGGTTTTGCTTACTACAAGATGGGATACGCCAGTGCTACTTCCTGGGTTATCTTTATGATGATCCTGGTTATTACCCTCGTGTTGTTCGGCACACAGAAGTACTGGGTCTTCTATGAAGATGAGTCAAAATAATGAGTATGACGGAGTAACAGATACCGCTGGCGATTTTACTTTACCTATGCCCGGTATACGGTGAATGGAGGATTATATGAATAAAAGGAAAAAGATAATGCGTGAGATCTTCGCATATGCCCGTTATATTATATTGGGACTAATTATGATCTACCCTTTGATCTGGATGTTTTTTGCCAGCTTCAAAACCAATGACGAGATTTTCGGTTCCCTTGCTCTTCTGCCTAAGAGCTTCAGCCTAAAGCCCTATTTGGAGGGCTGGGTCAGCACAGGAGGCTTAACCTATGGAACGTTCTTTCTTAATACCTTTAAGTTGGTGGTTCCTACCACCTTGTTTACGCTGATCTCCAGCACGCTGGTTGCTTATGGGTTTGCACGCTTTGAATTTAAAGGGAAAAAGCAGCTGTTTGGTATTCTCATCTCTACGCTTATGCTGCCGAATGCGGTAATTATTATACCCAGATATACCATCTTCAGAACTTTAGATGTTCTGGATTCTTATTGGCCCTTTTATCTAACAGCGATGTTTGCTTGCTATCCGTTCTTTATCTACATGCTGATTCAGTTTATGAGAGGCTTGCCTTACGAGCTGGATGAATCCGCATATATTGATGGCTGCGGAACCTTTCGGGTGTTAAGGAGTATTTTGCTTCCGCTGCTGAAGCCGGCAATCTTCTCCGCGGGACTGTTCCAATTTCTTTGGACCTATAATGATTATTTTAACTCTTTGATTTATATCAATTCAGTAAAGAAATTTACCGTTTCCCTGGCACTCCGGTTGTCCATTGATGCTGAATCAGTGGTGCAGTGGAATCAGGTAATGGCAATGGCCTGTGTGGCTGTAATACCGGTGGTGATTCTATTCTTCCTTGCTCAGAAATACTTTGTAGAAGG
>JAEWMZ010000228.1 GCA_023392995.1 Bacillota bacterium | reverse complement strand
ATCTCTGATGCTTCTTTGAATTATCCATATTCTGATCATATTATGTGAATTACCACTTTTCCCTATACTGGAAATATATGGTCTGTATTTTCTCCCTTATTTCGCTTTTGTATTATTAAAAAGCTATGCGCCAAGTCTTTCTCTCATAATCTTTAGGATTCGTTTTTCCATTCTCGATACCTGGACCTGGGATATGCCCAGTTCTTTTGCAATGTCTGTTTGTGTCCTATCTTTAAAATATCTTAGACGAATTATTTCCTGCTCCTTATCATCCAGGGAGGCAATAATCTCCCTCAAAGCAAGCCTGTCCACAAGATCTTCACTTTCATCCTTCGTTTCTGCCAGCTTATCGATTAAGTAGATCGGGCTGCCATCACCTTGATATATAGTTTTATAAAGGGATTCTACTTCTGTTCCCGTTTCCATTGCCATAATGATATCTTCTTTATCCAGATTCAGCTCACTTTCCAATTCTTCAAAGGTTGGATCACGCCCAATCTCATTTTGATACCGCTCCCGTACGCTTCGTATTTTAATTGCTGACTCTTTTAAAGATCTGCTTACTTTAATCATACCATCGTCCCTTAAAAACCGCTTAATTTCACCTGTGATCATAGGAACAGCGTAAGTAGAGAATTTCACTTCATAGGAGGAATCAAATTTATCGATTGCCTTCATAAGGCCAATACTTCCAATCTGAAACAGATCCTCCATCTCATGGCCACGATTCATAAATCTGCGCACGATGCTCCACACCAAGCCTACATTCTCCGCTACTACACGGTCTCTGGCTTCTCGATCACCATCCTTTGATAGTTTAATCAGTTCAAGCGTATCCACATCACATCTCGCTCCCTTCTTCTCAGACTTTGTTTTCCTCTTTTACGCCTCAATTTCAAATGCCTGCGGAGCAAATCTTTTCTTCATTTCGATTGATCCGATTTTCTTTCTCATGATTACCCTCGTACCGGAGCCGGAAGAGGATATCACCTGTAAGTCATCCATAAATGCCTCCATGAAGGAAAAGCCCATTCCTGAGCGCTCCAACTCTGGTTTTGTCGTATATAAGGGCTCCATTGCTTTATTCACATCATCAATTCCAACTCCCTGATCAATAATCTCAACGGTCAATTCATGGTCACAAATAGTACAATGCATCGCAATCACACCGATTTCATCCACATAGCCATGGATAATGGCATTGGTTACAGCCTCTGATACTGCTGTTTTAATATCCGCCAGCTCTTCAATGGTCGGATCAAGTTGGGCTACAAAAGCCGCTACAACAGTTCTTGCAAAGCTTTCATTCTGTGACCGGCTTTCAAACTCCAGTCTCATTTCATTTTTATCATTCATTCTTATATTTTCCCCTTTCTAATTTCAATAACTTAGGTAATTGCGAAACTCAGAAACTTAAGCTATTGTATACACAACATATACTGTTTCGAAGCGGAAGCTAAGCCCGAAGGAAACGCCCCCGCGTAGAAATAGTATGTGTTGTGTATACAATTGCAGAAATTATATTGTTTTGCAATTGCCTATTCAATAACTTACTGATCCATTACTTTACAATAATGCGAAGTGCTGCTTCTACTGTGTCATATTTTTCTATGATTTTATATAGTCCTGACAAACGGAATATCCTGTCCACCGTTGAATTAACATTGGAAACCGCAATTTTTCCCCCAATAAATATAACCTTGCGGTATCTTCCCATTATCACACCAATCCCGGCGCTATCCATAAACCCGGCCTCTGAGAAGTCAAAAATGATATGTTTGATATTTTTACGATCAATTATCCTGTCTGCTTCTTCCCGGATCTGAACAGCGTTATGATGATCAAGCTCATCTCGCAACCGAATGATTAAACAACGGCCATCAATTTCATACTCCGTGACCCCCTCTCCTGTTCCCTGTATTGACTTGGTTTTCTTTTTCTCATTCTGCATCTACTGTAGCCTCCTATTGTTTACTTATATTTCCATTTGATTTTGATCAAGAAAAAAGACCTTTTATGGAAGGGCACTTGTGCTCCTTCAGCATGAAACGTCTTTTTCGTAATTATCCTTAGTATTTTAATTTATTCCTGTACGTTCTCTAAATAATCCTTTGCACTTTTAACTCTTGATGAATCCGGAAAATCATTAATAACCATATTATAATAAACGGCTGCATTACTCTTATCATCCAGCCTATGATAAGCTCTTGCTGTAAAGTAGACAGCAGCTACATCTTCGGGATCAAATTTCATTGCAAGCTTTAACTGAACCAAAGCCTCCTCATATTTTCCCTTGGTATAAAGGCTATAGCCCTTATTATAATGACCTTTCGCAGCTTCTGGATATGTCGCCTCCCTCAGATCGCTTAACAATTGCTTAGCGGCTTCTGCTTCAAACGTTGTATCATCAATATCAGCCAGGGAATCTGCCACGGCGGTCAGATCCTGCTGACTTTTTGATTTTTCCAGCTCTGTCAGATAGACCATAGTAGCATTAATCAATCCTGTGTAGACATCTTTATCTTCTGCATTATTTAAGGTATCAATTTGTGTCTGTAAATCCTTTTTATCTGTCTCCAATTGCCCTTTCTCAGTCTGTAGCTGAGTTATCAAATCATCTTTTTGTTTAATCTGCTCCGCAGTATAGCCGATATCTGAATATCCGGAATCATTGTTAGCGCCTGCATTTTTTTTGATTGTTGGCATAATCAAAAAGGCGGCCACAGCCAGTCCGATTACAATACCAAGCACCAAGTTAACATAAGCCATAATATTAGGCTTGTCCTCCCGGTAAGAGGAGATTGGCATAATTGCCGCTGTGGACGGCTGCTCCGCTTCCGGATTACTGTTTAAATCCTTTACAGCAGCTGCCACTTCCAGCTCTTTCATATACTTTAACGTTGTTGTATTTGTTACATCTATCTTGGATATCTTTTGAAGATATTTTTTTGCTTTCTCTTTTTCACCTGTCTTAATCAACAGTAGCGCTAGCAATTGATAGGCACGGATAAAATTCGTATTCAGGCTGATCACTTTCTTTAGCTGAATGATAGCCAAATCATCACTGCCCTGCTTTGCAAAACCCAATGCTGTATTATATCGTTTGATTGCCTGATTTAAGGAATCTAATTTGGTAAGGTTCGATTGTACCTTATCAATATATTCATCTGCGTCATTGTCTTCCGGCTTAAAGTGCTTGCTAATCACCCATTCACTAATTGCAGCAACCATCTCACCCATTTCATAATAAACCAGACCCAGCAGATTTCTGGCATTAATATTTACTTTATTTAGTTCAAGGCTTTTTCGCAGGGATATGATAGCTCCAGATAAATCCCTTACTTTTGCTCTTGCTAGTCCATCATTATAGAAAAGATTGGATGCTGACAGTACTTTTTTATAGATTGTCAGATCATTACCGCATCTTTCACAGCGCTTTCTCTTGTCTGACATATTACTTCCGCAATTCGGGCAAACCATATCATCTCCACCTGTCTGTTCTTAATCTATTCGTTATTTGTTTTCTTTGTTCCCTTTAGTATTTCTTTTAATATATCTGTGACATCTGTTAAATCATTATTATTAATAACATCTTCTGCCTGTTCTATTTCAGGGCTCGGTTGAAACTTTTGTATTTCTTCATCAAAATTAATCATTACGACTTTCCTCCGTACTTATTAATCTATTTATAGATGCTGAATGTTGATCTGTCTCATCTATAACGATACCGGTCACAAAGAACTTTCAAATAACCGACAGAAGTTCTTTCGTTATATTTACTCAATATAGACTTTATATAGGGGTGAATTTTTTTAATTCACGCTGGCGGTTATTCGTCTCGTAAGGACGTGTGGTATAGGTTGTGAAAATATGTTTTTTATTTTCACACTAACGGACACTCGACCGTATGGTCGCTCAATGCCGGATGTGAGATGCTCTGCATCTCACACTATTCATCATACTATAAAAGCCAGAAAAATCAATAGTTTCTGGGAATTATTATAGATAAATTATAATAAATTCAACGATCTTGTCACCTATTTTCCCTCGTTTTACATAATAAAATTCATTTCGACAAACCCGATTTCTGACAATAACTTTTTTTGCCGGGCACCCAATTAGCCGGGAAATGCCGGATGTCTGCTTTGATTGCTGCTCTGAATCTTTCATTCATACCCATTCATAATCTGCCTCCGGGTATTCTTTTACCGGGACTTGCTTTTATGCAATATTAGCGTATAATAATAATACCGCAATGATATCTTCGGAGGAATAAAAGTGAAAAGAGCCAAGAACCTTGCAGCCACGATCACGCTGCTTACTATAGCATTAACCGTCAGCACAGCCGGCTGCAGCGGAGTAAAAGAAGAACCAATTGTAACAATAGATAACAAAGCACTGTACCTGGAAGATTTTTTATATGATATCTATTTGATTGAAAAGGATGGTAACCAGTTAGAAACTTATTATCAGACTCAGTTTGGCTGTAGCTATTGGGATTATACCTACGAGAATACGACACTTCGGGAGTCAGCAAAAAACTCCGTTCTTGCTGGTGTAGTAATGTATGAGCTGTTGTCTGACCAGGCTGCAAAGCATGGACTTGCGTTATCCGGGGAAGAACAGAACAAAGTAGCTGCTGCAGTCAAAAGCGTTCGCAGCGACTCCTCAAAAGAGAAGTTGGATCAACTTGGGCTGACCCAGAGCGTATTAGAAAAAGCCTGTCAGACTCATGAACTTGCTGATCAGTATCGTGATTATCTTTCGAAGGATATTTTCATCAACGAAAAAGCCATTCGAAGCAGTATCAGCCCGGAGGATTATCGGGAATATGTAACGGAATGCTTGTACATTCCAACTGTTTTATATGAAGATAATACGGTTTCGCCCCTTAGTAAGGGTGAAAAGGCTTCCGCTCATCAGCTGATTCAAAAAATACATAACAAGCTATCAGCAGGCGATGGCTTTGCTGCACTGTTAAACCAGTATTCCAGTTTACGCTATGAGAATCGTAACTTTGTTTATGGAGATAAAGAGATTGAGCACGAATACCAGAATGCTGCAAAAGAGCTGAAGAAAGATGAGTATAGCTCCGTAGTGACTACGGATTACGGCTATTATATCATTCACATGCTGGACAACAATTCCTCAAGCCGTTATGAGCAGGCTGTGGAGGCTGCCATCGATGCGGAGGAAGACAAGCAGTTTACTGCTCTCTATAATAAGATAAAGGATAGCTATGATATAACCATAAATTTTGATTATTGGGATACCATTACCATAGGGTCTATTACAGTTGCAAATTAATCCTGCTGCAACAGCACAGGGCTGGCTGTAGCGCAGTGCAATTTTACTGTATATGCTACCGAATTTATCATATAATAGGTATAAGACTATTTCCTGTAGAAATGGAGAACTCTCATGATAAAAGCTACCTTCCGCTTAATTGGGTTATTATCTAGGAAAATAACGGGTGATCATGTTGAAGCCTTTTCGGCTCAGGCAGCCTTTTTTATCATCATCTCCTTTTTTCCCTTTATAATGCTATTGTTAAGCTTGGTTTATATGTTTCCTTTAGAAGAAAGTAATGTACTTCGATTTATTACCGAAGTATTCCCAACTACCGTTAGCTCCATGCTCTTCTCGGTAATAACAGAAATCTATGATAATGCCGCCTCCTCAACTGTAATTTCCATTACTGCAATTACGGCATTGTGGTCAGCTGCAAAGGGCTTTTTAGCAATTATGAAAGGCTTGAATGCTGTTTATGAAATTAATGAAACCAGAAATTATTTTTTTCTACGTGCTATAGCAGCCTTCTACACTTTAATCTTTGCCATCATGCTCCTTGCAACCATGGTTCTTTTCGTATTTGGCAACCGATTATATTACTGGATTGAGCAAAAAATACCGATTTTGATGGATACTGCTCTCGTAATCATAAGTTTAAGGACAATCCTCGGTTTGGTCGTCCTAATCACTTTCTTTTTAATCATTTATATCGTTATTCCAAATCGTAAAACAAAAATCATGAGTGAGCTCCCTGGAGCAATGATTTGTGCGGCAGGTTGGATGGGCTTTTCCTATGCCTTTAGTTACTATATTGATAACTTCTCCAATTATTCCTCCATGTATGGGAGCTTAACTGCTATTGTTTTGTTTATGCTTTGGATGTATTTTTGTATGTATCTTTTGTTTTTAGGGGCTGAGTTTAACATTTTAATTGCCAATAAAGCCTTTGTACAAAAGCTCCGGAGAATCTATATGACCTCCACGAAGGATTACACTACCCGTAAATAAATCCGATATCGGTATCCTTGTAGAAGTAGGAAACGATATCCTCATATTTAACTCCCTGCTCTGCCAATGCTTTCACCCCATTTTGGCTTAGGCCGACTCCATGTCCATAGCCTCCGCCTTTTAATGTAATACCGGTTAATTTGTTTTTTTTCATAGTTGCATCCAGGGCAAAGAAAGCGCTTGGCAGCAAGCTCATATTCTCTACGGTGGTGTCATCTAATCGAACTATTTTATCGTAGCACGGTGCCAGTAAAGCTCTTATGTTGTATTCAGAACTAACCTTTATCGTGTTTTCACTACCAACAATTAGAATCTCTGAAACTATTCCACTGCTTTCCCTTTTTGTAATCTCGATATCCACAATAGAACCGACGGTATCCACCGGTTTACTGATATAACTCGCTTTCTTTGCTGTCGTATCCTTCGTCAGAATTAACCCGGGATTTGCTTCATAGCGCTTTCGCAGGTTCTCATCAATAACCTTCTTTAAATTCTTAGCACTGATGGTAACCTCCCAACGGTACCAATTGAATTCGCTGTCCGTGGTACGAAGCTCCTTTGATTCGATAAAGCTTCGGAATTTTTTATCCGAAGATAAATCACTATACTGCTCTGCTGCCTGAGAATCTCCCTCATCACCCTGACCTGTGGAATTAACCAGAAGCTTTCCCTCGATATAGGGTAATTCCCTGCTATTTGCCCAAACTTCTGAAACACTTGCGGTATGACCGCTGGAGGTAGAGAAATAGTAAGCGCTGATGACCTCTCCCTTATGTTCAATTACTTTACCGTAGGTTTCTTTTACTGCGAGTATGGAGTTCTCATTTTCTGCAATATTATTGTATACCTGATAAGAGGTACTATCATTCACATGAGCACCATATTTACTAAGCCCATTGGAAAGCAGCTGTTTATATGCATAGCTTCTGGCACAGAGCGCCTGAACCTTAAGAGCCTCAATTCCATAGCTGGTGGGCATCTCACTTGGCAGTACTGCGTAAAGGTATTCCTCCAGGGGTAACTCGTTTACCAGAATCAGGCCGCTGTCCTCCCCGGTTATCTCTATGCGACCCCGGTACATAGGACTTCCGCAGGTTCTCTTGATGGAAAGAATCTTTATCTTGCCTTCTTCTGCCACGGGCTTGATGATAATTCTTCCATTTTTCAAGAGTTCGTCATCTGGTTTAATAGTGACAACATCACCCTTCTTATAAGTTTTTTTCGAATCCCCTGCTGTCACTGTGAATTTACCAGTTCCAGTAAACTTAATAGAAGGGTGATATATTGCTTTATAATTCGTTGTTGTTAACAATACCCGTATATTTTCAGCCTTGATCATCTCCGTAATTAAAGCTGCGTTTACCTTCCCTTCCGATACGATAAAGCTGGTATTTTCATAGCCGACCAGGATGCTTGTTGAGGGTTCCTCAGACAAGGTGCTATATATTTTATAGATTTTCATATGTTCATCCAGGGGTAACTTGCCGTAGCCCTCGATCTCAATATAATCCTCTCCAATTTGCAATACTTTTCCCTTAATCATATCCGGCTTCACGCTAAGCTGAACAATCTTCTTATCTTTCACAGCGATGTCACCGATTACCTTTTCGAGATTATCTGAGAGTTTGTACTTTGTCTGAAAGGTTTTTTCCAATCCGCTCACAAAAATTTCCAGTGTAGAGGACTCCCCTTTCTTGATCCATACATTATGCAGCGTAATCTCTTCATTGGCAATGGAGGTAACATAGACAATTTCCTGTCCACAGGTTAATACTTTAATTCCTTGATCCAGGTATTTCTCCGCTATATCGGCCGATGCCCCTGCTGCTTCTGGCGCTTCAGTATCCGTTGCTGCAGCTTCGGTGGCTGCGGCTGTCGTTGCCGGATCTTCTGCTGCTGCGTCTTCCGTTGTTGTATCTTTCGTTGTTGCATCTTTCACTGTTGTATCTTTCGTTGTTGTATCTTTCGTTGTTTCGTCTTCCGCTGCTGTATCTTTTGTTGTTGTATCACCAGCTGTGTTATCGACTTTTTGGCTATCTGCATCTTCCTTCCCAGTTCCTGTTTTTGTTCCTGTCATATCAGCTGCCGCGTCTGCTGCTCCCGTGATCTCACCAGCTTTTTCTCCAAGAAGGTTCCCTACTGTTGCGACGATTACTCCATTCTCTTTTCCTGTTATTTTATCATCAGCTTCACCGCTGACTCCCTCTTTCGCTGCCTGAGGCTTTGTGTCAGAAGACAAATATTTGCTATAATCTGCTGCATTCAGGTAATCATATTTACCCTGATCCGTTATCATCCTGTTGGAATTTGTTTGTGCCGTATCTTTTCCAAGTACAAATAAGGTCTCCTCCTTCAAAGAGGTATTCTCTTTCTTCCATTCCTCATCCGACAGGATAGCCTGATAGAGTTCCAGAAAATCTGCGGTCTCCATCTTCTTGTCCTGATTTGTAAACTCAAAAGATAAATTTTTGTATATGGATTGGAAATCAGGCTCCTTCAAAATCAGGTTGTCCATTAATGTCTTACAGGTACCATACGTTAAAGCATCCTCCGGATTTTCAGTTATATCCTTTTCGATTAATCCCATATGATAAATCGCATTCACATAAGAATCATACCACCCAGACTTACTCTCTCCAGAATATGTAATATCAAAGGATAAGCCCTCCCTTGCCGCCTTATCATAATACAAATAGCTAAGCAACCGATAAGCTTCCGCTTTTACTATCACATTATCCTCTACCGTGATGTACTTATGCCCATCGGTTTTCTGTTCATTTATTTTTTGATTAATATTAATCGTCCCAACCACAAATACTACGACAATACAAATCCCAATAACAATCAGCTTTAATTTCATACTCATAATGACTCCTCCTAAAGGTTCCCTCCAACCCCTGTCAATATCGTTTGCTTGTCTCTTATGCTAATATATTATAGCTGGTGCACGAATATTCGTACAAGTTTAAGTTGCTTTCAATATTAATCACCGGCATAAATCCGGTGCTACGTTTCCAAAATTACAACGCAGTTTACCCCAAAGCGGGTCGTTCAGAGCGGTACAATAAGTTTTCAGACCACCCTAGGTATTTCACAAAAAAGAAGCTCTATCTGACACGGTACACAAGGGTATCGATTTAGAGACCCTTAAAAGAGTACGTCAAATATAGCTTCTTTTCTTATGTTACTTTATTTCCTTTTATAGTATATCTAAATAATTGCGGAACTCAGCAACTTAAGCTATTGTATACACAGCGTATACTGTTTCGAAGCGGAAGCTAAGCCCGAAGGAAGCGCTCCCGCGAAGAAATAGCATATGTTGTGTATACAATTACAAACACTATATTGTTTCGCAATTACCTATCTCTATATAACTACTCTTTCGCTTTCCCAGTAAAGCTGCTTAAAGCCTTGGCAATATCCTCAACAGCTCGTTTATCGGCAAAAAAGCGTGTCTCACCATCCTTTTTTACGATATAAAAATTGTCATCATACGGCAGGAAGGCTGCGGATATTGTTCTCTCATTATCTCCAAAGATATGATAGGTAAGTGTCAGGTAAGGCGCCGTATCAGCTGCTGTCACATCCGCAGGCGCTTGTGCATCGTAGGTAATGCCAATTAACTGCTGGTATAGTGATTTAAAGGCTCCTTCCTCCGCCGTCTTTCCATTAAAGGTATAGGTTGCGGTGTTTTCCGTTTTCCCATCCTTATCAGTTGTGGTTTTATGATCAATGTCCATCTGATAGACGTTTTTCCCCACCTGAGCAGTAATATAATCTACATGATCTATACTGGGTAACAGAATATAGGTGTTTACTAAATCGAAGGCATTGATCTTAAGCATAGCATCGATAGAATCGGAGGCCATTGTATAAACGGAGGCTGAGTCCTTGGTCTTGACATAATAATTCCCTTCCTTATCCTGATTACCGATTAATAACTTGTATTCATATGGCTCCTTAATGGTCTTCTCTGTTACTTCTTTTCCTGTGTCCGGGTCAGTCTCAGGCGTAGGCAGTGCTTGTGTACTGCTTACATAATAACCGACTAATACGGTGGCTACCGGGTCATCCAAGCCATATTTCTTTAAATCCTCACCCTTATAATCGACACAATTGAGGTAGGTAAAGGTCGTGTATTTTGCCTGCAGCTCGGAGATCTTTGAAGAGTCCGCAGTATATCCCTCGCCGTAAGGTTTTAAAAACTGCCAAGAACTCATATTGCTGCCTGTGTTATCCAGCTTTTCCTCTTCACTATAGAGCAGTTCATAATCTTCTCCAGTACGGTTATCAATTGCAATATGGGTAATATTTTCTGCGGTAATTGAGGGAGCTTCCGGTAACGCTGTCATCTGCTGGTCATCGTATTGGAGGGCGGAGCCCATCTGCGTGGGCAGAAGATATACCGTATTATCCTCGTTTACCATACCATAGTAACCACTGGAATCCGTTGTTTTATTCCCAAGCTTTACGGTAACTGTAGATTTATCCTTCTTAATAGCCGTTAATACTGCCTGGGGCTGTTCCAGTCCGTAATCGGATAGATTTTCAGGTGATTTCATAATGAGTCTGTCAGCTTTTAAATCCTTTATTGCATTCAGCATAGCGGTAATATGCTCCTGATTCATTGGTCTTTGCTGGTCATTTTGTTCCACCCAGACCTCCCCTGTCAATACGAAGGTAAGATCGGTGGCTCCTTTTACATAATGGAGGGATTCCACCTGTGCTGCATCAACTTTAGCCAGATCGATGGTCTGTTGCTCCTGGGCTTCTGTCTTTTCTTTACTCTTTTTATCATTATCATACCAGAAATAGGTACCCAGCAAAGCTGCCAGAAGCAGAACTAATATTCCTAAGGTAATGGCGTTTTTTTTCTTACGTTTAGCCATTATTTCTTCCTCCTTCTAAGGCATATCACAGAACCGGTGATGAAGATCATAACCGGAATTACAATTACAGTTACAAAGCCCCAGGCCACTGATTGAAGCTGAGTAGGATAGATCCGTGACTCCTCCAGGCTCTTGGTTGGAATCGAGACAATACTGTTATCATCCATTAAATAGCCTATTGTGCCCGTTAAGAGGTTCTTATTACCGTAACTTGCAGTATCCTCCCCAAAGGTATATTCACTGGAGTAAACAACTAAGTCAGAGGTAATATTATTATAAGTATCCTCAGCTACAAGCCCCAAATAGAAGGGTCCGTCAATATCACCTTTCTCCTTCTGCATGGTTGTACTATCCAGGTTTGTTTTTGAAAATGCAGAATCAGAAGTGGTGAGTAAGGGCGTTACCTTGAGTGAGCTTCTCGTTGAATCCGAAATAGTTAAACCGGAAGAGATCGGCATATCCACCGGGATTCCTGCCCCTGATGCTTTACTTGTAATGTCATGGGATTCCATGGTAGGTATTAAATTATTCGGATATTTGGCTTCATACATATTAGAATCACCTTCTAACACTACGCCGGGTGTCGTTTTAATACCATAGTAATCCAATATAGAAGTGAAATTTGTTAAATTCGTACTATTATAATCCATGGTTACAACTGCTTTTCCGCCTGCTGCCATGTAATCCTTAATCATTGTTGTTTCAGCCTCTGTAAAATCCTTTTCCGGGGAATTGACAAACAAAATATTACAATCCTTTGGTATACTATCCACCGTAGCAGTTTTCAGTGTCTCAACCTGTACATTCATTTTATCCAGAGCAGAATGGAAGGAGTCCCCCAGTTCCGCCTCTCCATGTCCTTCGGTCACATATACCACCGGAAGCTGATCCGTTGTCACATTTACAATGGCGGAGGTTAACTTGCCCTCTACATCAATACCGGTGGTTTTCGTCTGGTAAGTCTGATAATCAACCTCTTGCACCAGCATGTCATTGCCATTCACGTATTTCGCCTTACCTGTTGTATTATTTACAACGATAAAGCTATTATCAGCAACCTCATCTGTCACATAAATCTTCCCAAAATTAGGGTATAATACCGGATCTTTATGCTCCAGCGTTATTTTATCCGAGAGGTCATCATATTTTTTTGCTATCTTATTAAAAACTTCCGTTTCACTACCCGATTGAACTACATAATAAATTGTAACATCATCCTTTAAGCCTGCCACATATTGCTTCGTCTCATCGGATAAGGAATACATATTGTTCTTACTCAAATCAAATTGAATATTCATTTTTGTTACAAGAAGGTTTACGATCAATACAATTACAATCACTACAACTGAAAGAACGGTTGCATATGCCCCGCTGCGAAACTTTCTACCGGAAAAGGATGCTTTCAAGCTTCCGACCAAATCTATCTTTTTCTTTTCACCATTTAACCTTTTCAATGTCATATTCTCCTTTCCTAGCTCCATCTCTTCTTTTTGATAACCTGAACCGTTAAGACTGCAAATAAACAGGCTATGCTGATGTAATAAACCAGCCCTGCCACATCAAAAATGCCATAATAGAAGTTATCAAAACGCTTTACTATGGATAACCATCCAAGCACCTTTGCAACAGAACCATCAAGTATGGTTGGTTTTAGAAGATATACACTGACTAACGCTGCCCCGCCTATGATACCGGTGCCGAGGGCAATGGTTAAGTTATGCATCATGCGGTATAGAACAATGCAGATGATCAATAAAATTGCAACAAAAATCATGACTGCCGACTTATTATCCGTAGGTAACATACCAGCAATGCCATCCATTAATATGGTTAGTAAAAATACAACGAAGGATATTACTGCTGCCACAATCTGACTGTCTGTTAATGCTGAAATAAACAACCCAATGGAAAGATAAGCTCCTCCCATCAAAGTGAAAGCTAAAATACTGGCATAAGCACTGGCATAGGGAACTTCTCCATAGAGGGATAAAATCAGGGGGTAGAAACAGGTAACTAACATAATAAGCCCATAGAGAGAAAATACGGCCAATAGCTTTCCAACAACGATAGAGGTAGCTGTTACCGGTGATGTAAGCAATAACTGATCCGTCTTTTGCTTATTCTCTTCTGCCATCAGTCTCATGGTTAAAAGCGGTGCAAAAATTACAAACAGAAAAGTTATGGAAGCCAGAGTATACTCAAAATTGGCTGAAGCATAGATAAAATTCTGAAAGAAGAAATACAAACCAATAATCAGTAAGAAAAGTGACATGAATACATATCCGATCATGGAATTAAAATAGGAGCGCAGCTCCTTCTTATATATCGCCAGCATTTGAATTTACCTCCTGTAGATCTGTATTAGCAGTTTCCTCATTTTCTGCCCCAGCGTTACTGTCCGCTGCTTTATCATATTTTGCTTGGTTATCGCTTGCTCTATTATCCGATATTGTATTTTTTCCTTTATTATTACTTGTCTGACTATCTGTTGCTTTAGGATCTACTTCCTTGTTAACCTGCTTAGTATCCTGCAACAGAGCTTCCGATGATTCTCCCTCATATTCCCTAGGAGAGACTGAAGTTGAATTTCCGGTTACCTTAAGGAAGATATCCTCTAAGCTCATACGGATGGAGTTCATCTCCAGTATTGGTGTTCTTGCTTCACTCATAGCATAAAACACCTCTTCCCGAATATCATCCTTTTCCGAACAGTGCAATGTTAAGTCTACCACTTCATCATTGCCTGACTCAGATTCCTGCAGCTCAATCCGGTGAATTCGGCTTATCTTACTCAGAGCCCCTTGTATTACTTCAGGGTCTCCTTTCACAGAGAGCTTTAAGCCTCCGGTGGAACCCAGTTGACTGCTGAGATTCTCCGGCTTATCTCGCAGAATGAGCCTTCCTTTATCAATAATCATGACCATATCACATACTGCGCTTACCTCTTGCATAATATGGGAACTTAATATAACGGTATGGTTCTTACTTAACTCTTTTATTAGATCTCTGATTTCAATAATTTGTTTTGGATCAAGACCTACGGTTGGTTCATCCAGAATGATCAGCTCGGGGTACCCCAGAATTGCCTGCGCCAGTCCGACTCTTTGCTTATAACCCTTGGATAAATGCTTAATCAACCGATCTGCCATAGGTGTTATCATAGTGGAATCCATAACCTTGGCAATCATCTCCTGCTTTTCTTTCTTCGGTACCTTCTTTAACTCAGCCGCGAAGACCAGATATTCTCTTACGGTCATCTCCGGGTAAAGGGGCGGAAATTCAGGAAGATATCCTATCATCTTCTTTACCTCTTCCGGCTCCTCAAATACATCCACTCCATTAATTGTGACCGTTCCCTCTGTAGCGGAAATATACCCGGTAATAATGTTCATGGTAGTTGTTTTTCCCGCGCCGTTCGGTCCTAAGAAGCCCAGTACCTGCCCCTTTTCCACTGTAAAGGACAAGTTGTCAACTGCTAATTGATTTCCGTAACGCTTTGTCAGATTCTTTACCTCAATCAAAATCTTTACCTCCTTATTGTTTCGTTTGAATGAGCATGTTCCCATCTTAATCCTCATTCAAACATAATAATGATAGCTGTGCCTT
This sequence comes from Bacillota bacterium, assembly GCA_023392995.1. GTDB lineage: Bacteria > Bacillota > Clostridia > Lachnospirales > Lachnospiraceae > Mobilitalea. The sequence continues at coordinate 1,351 of JAEWMZ010000228.1, read as the reverse complement.
TCACTTTTGATGACCTATTCCAAAAGCGAATGTATTCGCTTTGTGAACAGATCATAATAAAAAGTTTGAAAGTGACCTCTCGCAAACTTTTTCCTTCTTTCCTGTCATTGGGAAGGCTTTTCCAGCACTTACTTCGTATCATACAACAAGATTACGAAGATTTTGTGAACAAAATCCAATAAATTCAAAAAAATAATCGAGCAACATTGCTCAGGAATATCATAAAAAGGGCTGTCGCAAAATACAGTTTTGAGGATACGACTTGCATATCCGCAGTTGCATTTTGCGACAGCCCTTTAAAATAATTATTTTTTTAATCCATTAAATCACTCATTTGATACATGCCGGCTGGCTTACCGGGAAGATACTTCGCTGCCTGCACGGAACCCTTAGCAAAGATAGCCTTCGAATAGGCTGTATGTTTAATCTCAATCACTTCGTCGGTGCCTGCAAAAATAACCTCATGCTCACCTACTATCGTTCCGCCACGAACTGCAGAGATTCCAATTTCCTTCTTCTCTCTGGGAACACGGTCACCGGAACGGTCATATTTATATCCATACTCATTATTCAAGGCTTCATTGATGGAGTCTGCCAAAGCTAGTGCAGTGCCGGAGGGGGCATCTACTTTTTTATTGTGATGCTTTTCAACAATCTCAATATCAAAGCCTGCATCTGCCAGAATAGCTGCCGCATCTTTAATTAGCTTTGAGATCAAATTAATCCCCATGGACATATTCGCAGATTTTAAGATGGGTATACTCTTTGCTGCCCTTTCGATAGCCTCTAACTGCTCTTTGGAAAAGCCTGTGGTACACAGTACAATTCCAATCTGATGCTCTATGGCAAAATCCAGCATCTCCTCCAAATGCACCGGTGCAGAAAAATCGATAATTACATCTGCCATTACTGTACATTGGGTAAAGCTTTGATACACCGGATATTTATTAATTCGGTTCTGATTTACATCAATACCCGCTACGATAACTGTATTTTCATCTGCTTCTACAATATCGGTAATTACTTGACCCATTTTACCGTTACAACCACGTAAAATGATATTTGTCATACGCTGCCTCCTACCTGGTGATAGTTTTTTCATCGTTTTATTTATTATCGTTTCATTTCCAGATCCTATAATCGCAATGGATATAGAAACATATCGATTCATCCCATGTAATAATTGTACGCTATAAAGAAGATAATGTACAGCTTATACTGTTTTAATACCAATTGCCTGCATTTCTTTTCGTAATCGCTCTGCATTTGCCGGCTCCAGCTCTGTCAGCGGCATTCTTAAGGCTCCTACCTGAAAGCCCATTAAATTAACTGCCTTTTTCACCGGAATAGG
>JAEWMZ010000185.1 GCA_023392995.1 Bacillota bacterium | reverse complement strand
ATAAAATTGCAGGAGTAAAGGATTCTTATCTGGTAGAGGATGTGAGACTTCGTATTGTTACCATCCTTGATCAGCTTTTAATGAAGTGGATCAGCAAGGAAGGAAAGGATATGTTCAACCTTCAGGCTAACTCCTTTGATATTTCTTCCGGCATCCGTACGGATCTGGATATGCAGCTTTTTGACAGCGGGTTGACTGTAACCGCTTTTAATATTATGAGCTTTACTTATCCGGAAGAGATTCAGAAGATGATTAATAAAAATGCTTCCTATCATATGGTGGGTGATGTGAACCGCTATCAGCAGATGGCTATGACAGAGGGAATTGCAAACGGCCAGGTTAAGGGCGGCGGCGTTGCTTCTGATATGGCAGGAATGATGATGGGCATGAACATGGCAAATCAGATGATGCAGAATATGAATCAGAACCAGTCTGGCAATGCGCACCCTGGTGCCGGCTCTCAAGGCTCCGCCGGCGCTAACACAGGTCAGGGCACTCCTGGCGGATCAAAACCAAATTTCTGTCCGAATTGCGGCACTAAGACTGGAGACGCTAATTTCTGCTCTAATTGCGGCCAAAAGCTCTGATTGAACCCTAAGCTCTGATTGAACTCCAGACTCTGCTTGAATACTTTACTATTGTTTCTTTTATTTTTTATAACCTTTACATTAATAACAGCCTTGATTATGCTGCTGCTCCGGCAAGTACCTTCGCATCATAATCAAGGCTGTCTTTTATTAAACACAAAATTGTAATCGGTTGAAAAGTAAATTTAGGTAATTGCGAAACTCATTAACTGAAGATATTGTATAACAGCAGATACTTTTTTTTGAAGCGGAAGCTAAGCCCGAAGGAAGCGTTGGAGCGTAGAAATAGTATCTGCTGTGTATACAATTGCAAGAACTATATAGTTTCGCAATTGCCTATATATATATCGATTTCATTTTATATACTAAATCAAATAATATCTATATACGGAATGTCTCAATACTCTTTTGAAGACTCGCTGCCATGCCTGCAAGGCTTTTTGATGCCTCCGCAATCTGCTTTATCACTGCTGACTGCTCCTGGGTTGACGCCGCAACCTCTTCTGTCCCTGATGCATTCTCTTCCGCTATACTTGCTATATCACCGATTGCCTGCCCTGCTTCTTTTGCTTTTATATCAAGCATTTTGGACACTTCAATTACCTTCAGTATATTGTCATTCATAGCAGCCACCACTTCTTCGATACTATGGAAGGCATTTACTGTATCGGTTAGTGCAACCTCCTGAGCACTTACCACTTCATGTGCTTTTTCCATCTGTTTTACTGCGTTATTAACTCCGGTCTGTACTTCTTTAATGATAGCGTCGATTTTATTTACGGATAACCCGGACTGTTCTGCCAGTTTACCGATTTCACCGGCAACGACAGCAAAACCTCTTCCCTGCTCCCCTGCTCTTGCTGCTTCAATGGCAGCATTCAGCGATAGCAGATTCGTTTGCTCTGAGATCCCCTTGATCACCGCTAAGATTCCTTCGATTTCATTGGATCTTTCAGCAAGAGTACCAATCGCATCGGCAACGGCTCCCGCCACTTCCTTATTTTCATTCATTTTGACTGTTTGATACTGTACCGAATTCTTGCCAATCTCCAACGTGTTCTTAGCTGATGCTGCGAGATTTTCCGATTCCTTCATATCCTTGTTAATTTCATTTAATCCCTTTACTACATCTATAATTTTATAATTACTCTTTTCGGTAGACTCTGCCTGCTCCGCAGCACCTTTTGCAAGCTCATTAATGGCTGCGGCAATTTGCTCGGATGCTTCATTTACCTCCTCGGAGGAAGCCGTCATTTCTTCAGAAGAGGCTGCCGTGTTGGAGCTCATTTCATTCACTTCCGAGATAAAACTTCGTAATTTATCAATCATATTCCCAAATGCTCCAGCTAACTTCCCAATTTCATCTTTCGATTTTATGGACGGAACATTCTGTGTAAGATCTCCATCTGCAATGGCTTCTGCGACTCCTGATAGTTTCTTAAGCGGTTCAGCCACGGAACGGCTGAATAAAAATACAAAGACTGTGGCACCAGCAACACAGGCAGCAAATATCATGGTAATAACAAAGATCAGATGATAGATTGGCTTATAATACTCCTCCATAGACAAAGCGCAGCCGATGTACCAATTCATTTCATCATATTTGGTATAGGCCATGATCTTCGCTACACCTTTTAAATCATATTCTCCATAGGAAGTTGGTTCATTCATCATCTTTGTAAAGAATTCCTTTGTTGAATCATCTTCGGTTGTAAAATTGAACTGGTTCACATACTCCGGATTCTCATGTGCAATAATTAAGCCTTCTTTATCAATAATAACATAGTTATATTTTTCGTCAGCATCCCTTTCTATTAAGCTATTCGTTAAATTGCCATAATCAAACACCATTGATAAAACGCCTACAAACACACCATCCTGACTCATGATCGGCTCAGCGATAACGATGATTGGCTTACCGCTTGACTGAGACACCACCACCTCTGATATAGCCGCCTCGCCAGTCTCTTTTGCTTGTGAAAAATAGCTTCTTGTACCGATATCGATACCGACATTTTTTCCACTCTGGGCATCCGCTACAACAACACCCTTAGCATCCGTAAAGAAAATACTCTCATAAAGTCCTTGGCTCTTATCATAAAAATCTTTTAAATATTGATTCATTGCGTCACGATCGGCAGATGCCATAGTAACATTCTTATTGTAATCAGTTAATATCGCCTTACATTTTCCGTCTGTAGAAATTGCGTATGCTTCATTGGTAGTACCTTCAATTATTTTTTTCATTAATTTCAGTTTACTATTGGCGTTATTCGACATGTAGTCTACTGTATTCTCTTCTATTGTCTTTGCAAGCTGTAATATACTTACTGTACTAATAATAATGGAGGGTATGATAACAAATAATAATGATATGCCGATTAGTTTTTTCAAGATACTCATTTGAACAATTTTTTTCTGTTTCTTGTCTTTTTTCATTTGCTTGCTCCTTATCTTTTGTGTTCTTCCAAGTACATATCTCTCTTGATACCGTGTTAATTGTACTGCATGAATATAATGTTCGAATATAACTGCATGAATTGTACTGTATCAAGGGCTTCCTCTATGTACTGCCTGAAATTTTTAATTATTTTATGTCTACTTTGTTTTCATCGATGATCGTATTCCTTTTTATCCATTTCACCTTATATATTACCAGCCAGTTAATGATTTAGCCTTTGCGCTTTTTACCGAACGCACCTCCCTACCCTATCTAAGTTCTATCTTCTATCTTTAAAAATTATAAGTCTTTTCAATTCGACACGTTTCATCACCGAAATACACATTTCAACAAAAACCCTTATACAGCTGCTAATTATACATCATTTCATGGTTGTCGACAAGCAAAAAGCTCCAAAAACAGTAAATAAAAGGGCAGGATATCAATATCCTGCCAATCTTATCATTGAATTATTAATCAGATTAATTTACCTCCAATTACTTACTAAATTAATATACTCTTACGTCAATTCTTCATCCGTCAATCCTTCAGCTAATCTGAATATGGGGCGCTCTATTTATAAAGACACTGTATTTCGAAAAAACTGAGCACACTTGAGGTATTGTAGTGCTATTAGCTTTCTTGATAGAGCTACAGTCCCAAATCCTTCTTCACCTGCTCTGGCAGCTTATCCTTTCGAATACTATAGCCAAAGCTTTGTACCAGCCCATTGTTTCCAATGCGATATGTTAAATTCACATCTACATTATCTTCTGCACCAATCAAAAGCTTATTATACTGACTATAGTTGCTTTGAACAAGAGCCGGCAGGATACCAATGATATCCTTTTGTTCTGTATAGGTTACCGGTTCGGCAGCCATACTCTCAATACTCTTTCCATCTTCTAAATTGATTGTCTTGGTTTTTTTATAATTAAATATGGTCAGCTCCACAACATTCTCCGGCAGGACGCTTTTCTTTATATCAAAACCATTTTGCTCAAGATATGCCAAGGT
>JAEWMZ010000178.1 GCA_023392995.1 Bacillota bacterium | reverse complement strand
TCCCGGGCACCGCCTTATTGGGCGCCAGTGGAATCGTATTTATGATGATTGTCCTGTCTTCGGCAGCAGGGATGGAGAATGGAAAAATTCCGATTACATTAATCCTGGTTATAGCCATCTATTTGGGAAGTGAAGTAATGCAAAGTCTGGATAACAGCGATGGAATTGCTCACATCACTCATGTAGTGGGTGGGGTATGCGGAGCTGCATTCGGGGTGTTAATGAATCGAAGAAAAAAAGGAGTATAACGGCTGGCTTCTCTAAGTTTTGTTTTACGTAACGAATACATTATGAATATACAAGCTGGGTTAAAAAGAGATAACTAAGGATTGTAATATATTTTTAATATAAAGGTTGATTCGAGTGTCAAAAGTCATTAAATAATTTTAGCAATGAATATGTGTGTATATATCCAGATGGCGCAGACCGGCATCTATGAATCGACTTCTTTTTAGGAAATTCATGGAATGGTAAGGCAAGTCCAGATGGATATATGCATGCATATTCATTTCAAGACATAAATCCGACTTTTGACACTCGAATCAAGTTTAAAATGAAAAATTTAATACACATATGTAAAATGCCCCACAGAGCATGCTCTTGGGGCATTTTGAAGATGTAGTTTTATGAGTGTGCTATACAGAGTAATGCAACATCATAAGGTGCAAATATGGTTTGCTGCGTGAGGGTATTTCCAGTGAGAATATCTGTATTACCTGCAAAGATGAGTGGTAGTGTAAGCGTTTCACTTGTTAAGTTCAGAATAAAGTAATAATCCTTATCCTCAGCGGAACGGCATACAATCTCCAGCTTTGTCTCAGTTTCAATAATTGGCTTAACACCGGAGGTAGTAATAACCTGATCCAGTACTTTTTTTAGTCCATTTTGTTCTAACTGTGTACCTATATAAAATACAGTTCCCTTACCGAAGTTATTCTTTGTGACCGCCGGTGAGGACGCATAAAAATTACTGGTGTAATCAGCCAGGCTTACGGCACCCTCTAGGTGGATCACATCACATAGCAGTCCACAGAGAGCTTGCGTACCGTCGGCAAAGCATAGTGTATTGCTCTGCTCTGGTGCAAGAGCGTCAATTTCCTCTACCCAGATACCGGCCAAGTTACGCAGAGGACCAGGATATCCGCCCAGATGTACATTATCTGACTGATCGACAATTCCGCTCATGAAGCCAGTAACAAGGATACCGCCATTATTAACGTAGGCTTCCAATGCCTGCTGCATCCCATCCTTGACCATATACAGAACGGGAGCAATTACAGTATGGTACTTTGAGAAATCTGCGTCTGCTGGAATCATATCCACCGGAATATTTCTCTCATAAAAGAACCGGTAATATTGATGGATTTGATCCACATACATTAAGTCCTTATTAGGGCCGCTGGTGTATTCCAGTGCCCAGTAGTTATCCCAATCGAAGATAATTCCAACCTGTGCCGGATTAACAGCTCCCAGAAGCTGATCTCCAAGGTTCTGTAGCTCTTCGCCAAGCTTACTGACTTCCTGAAAGACGCGAGTGTTTTCAGTTCCCACATGCTCAATTACAGCACCATGGAACTTTTCACAGGCTCCAACGGATCTGCGCAGCTGAAAGAACTGAATGGTGTCAGCGCCGTGAGCGAGGGTCTGATAGCTCTGAGCACGCATTTGCCCCGGCTTCTTTAGAGAATTATAGGGCTGCCAGTTCTGCTGGCTTGGTGTCTGCTCCATCAGCATAAAAGGCTGGTTTTTCAACCCTCGCATCAGATCATGGCACATGGCCACCTGACTCCAAGGTGTATCGTAGGAGGGGTAGCTATCCCAGGATACGATATCCATTTCCTTTGCCCATTTAAAATAGTCTAAATTCTTATAGGTTCCCATTAAATTTGTTGTAATCAGAGCATGTGGAGCAATGCTTCGGATGGCATCCCGCTCCATTTTAAAGTTTTCCAGCATACTGTCGGAATTAAAGCGGCGATAATCGATGGAAATACCGGCAAAGGCAGTACGGTCAGTGCCAATTCCCTCAGTCAGTTCATTCGGCAGAACAATTTCGTCCCAGTCATAGACGGTATGCCCCCAGAACTCCAGATTCCATGCCTTATTAAGAGCTTCAATGGTTTTATACTTAGACTTTAGCCACACCCGGAATGCCTTCTCGCAATTCTCGCAGAAGCATTCTCCGCCGTATTCGTTGTTAATATGCCAACAGGTGATATGTTCATTTCCGCTATAACGCTCCGCCAGCTTTTCGGCCAGACGTCGGGCAAACTTTTGGTAAACAGGGCTGTTGGGACACGCATTGTGCCGCTGGCCAAACTTGTGATGGCGGCCTTGATAATCCGTCCGTGCAACCTCAAGATAGTTTTTGAACATCCAGGCAGGAAGTGCTGCCGTGGAGGTTGCCAGGACGATATCATAATTTTCCCGGCTGAGCATTTCGATAATATCATCCAGCTCATTAAAATAATATTCCTGCTCCGAAGGCTGGATTTTAGCCCAGGAAAAGACATTGATGGTCGCACTGTTAATACCGGCCTTGCGAAACAGGCGCATATCCTCGTCCCAGGTTTCTCTTGGCCATTGATTGGGATTGTAATCCCCACCGTATAAGATTCTGTTGAATGTTTTCTTCATTATAAATATCCTCCCATTCTGTGCGTATTTGTCTAAGATGTGTCAGAAAACTCATTTTACCGCTCTGAGTGCCCCAACTTTGAGGTATTCTGTATTGCATTTCTGGGAATCCAGCGCCACTACGTTCCCGAAAATCGCGCCTTGGCTGCCATAAACCGGAGCATTCAGCCCGGCAAAGGCAATTTTCTGATACATCCCAGGCTTTGTGTTCTCTGACACACCCTTAAAGAAAAGCTTACTTACTCTACGATTTTCTTAGCCTTTGTTTGACTCTATTATAATTGCTGCTATTCAAATATTGTATAACATGATAAACTAAATAATATAATATTTCGAAACAAGGTGGTCTAATATGCCAATTTACTTTAATCTGTCCTCTCAGGAGCTTCCCTTGGCCGTCGACAGCATTGGTAACCGCTGGAACCAGGAAAGTGTCAGGCGCCTTAAGGGGTTTCCACACTATCATTGGCTGCAATCCGAGAGGGGAACGGGAGAGGTTGTTATTGATGGAAAGTATCTTACTCTGACGGAAGGTGCAGGAGTCCTGATCGCTCCCTTTGTTCCGCACGCCTATTATTCGAAGCAGCCGGATTGGACAACTTCATTTGTGACTTTTTCAGGGAAGCTGGAAACCAGTATAAGTAACATAGTGGGAAAAGAAAGATATATTCCGGTTAGAGAAACTGCCGGATTTTCATTCCGAAGCTGGATTGATAATAACATAACATTATATGAAGCACAGCTAATTGATCCGATGCAGTTATCCGTGGATTGCTATGCTTTTCTTATCAATGTCGGTCGTTTTCAGGAATACCGTGATTATCTGTTACATCCCTTATATCAGAGATATGTTGTACCGGTAATAAAAGAAATCGAAACAAGATATCAACAGGAGATCACGATTCAGGAGCTTGCCAGTAGGGTTTATTTGTCACCCCAATACCTTTCCCGGCTGTTTAAGCGCTTTCTTGGCTGCTCCACCAACCTGTATTTGAACAATTATCGTATGGTAAAGGCCAAGGAGCTTCTTGTAAATCACCCGGAGCTGGCAGTTAATCTGATCAGCTTTCGCGTGGGGTATCATGATACAAGTCACTTCATTGCGATGTTCAAAAATGCGACAGGCTATACCCCGATGGAGTTTCGCAAGTTGCATCGTTGAATATATAGGACTAATGGGACCTTAAAATATACTTAATCCATGCCGAAATAATATTTACTGAATTCTATTTATTTTATTACAGTAGCTATTTTCAATATGATTTTTCGAAAGTTAATCGGGCTAATGATATAATTCTAACTCATATTTATACGCTATAACAATTTATTAGTTCATCTTTGTGAGGGTTATGTGAAATGTCTTAGCAGCCTCTTTTATCTTGACGATATATTGTTATAATATGGCTGAAATGCGGTTTTTTTCAATTAAGCTTCATTTCTGTAGGAAATTGTGGTAAAATAAGTCGAACGATAACCAGGGACAACAGGTTATCAAAACTGATATGTGAAATTACATGGAGGTATATTACATATCCAAAATACAAAGGAAAGGTAAAATGGATAGAATAATGTACAAAAAGAATGACAAAAGTAACCGCAGCAGAGTATACATATCAGCAATACTCTTAGCATTTGCATTGCTCGTATTCGCCCATGCGGAGCCAGTCAGTGCAGCAAACAGTATTACCGTTACAGAAATCAACTATTATGATAGTACGATTACCTTAAAAGTGAATGGTGACACTAAAGTCTTTTTTTCAGACTCAAAGAAAACCAACTGGGAAACCATACCGGGAGAGATCGGAAGTGATGGTAAGATTACCATGGACATTTCCTGGATAGCCGTCTCTAAAAATTATATATTAAATTTTAAGGGAGATGTATCCACAGAGGTTGTTTCGGTAACCATACCCAAGCAGCCGACTAATTTTAAGGCAACCTTTAATAAAGTAAAAGGTACGGTGACTTTCACAAATGCAGGTACACGTACGGTGGAATGGCGCAAGGACGGAAGCTCTACCTGGAATGTGGTAGATTCAAGCACCTTTGCAGCACAGCTTAGTTATCTATTTAATAATGGGGCAACCCTACGCTTTCGTCTTGCTCCAGTTAACGGTACCAGCAGCACAGTTGTTGGAGCACGTGCCAGCAAGGAAGTGTCGGTAACAATTACAAAGAAGGCATCAGCCCCCAGTGCATCCATCAACGGTTCCACCTTTACCATAGCTGTGAAGAAGGGGATGGCATATCGCACGGTAAATGCGGATAGTACTGCGACGGATTGGACTACTGTCAGCAGTTCGGCTGATTTACATCTTTCAGAGGTGGCAGCAAAAGCAATGTACAAGAACTCTTCTGCCGCACAGTCCAAGGTTACGCTGCAGTTTCGAACAAATGCCTCCAGCTCCTCTATGGTGTCTAAGATCGCGACGGTTACCGTACCGATTCAGGAAGGACCTCCAAGTGAGGATACCTATGGTATTTCCTTAAGCTATTTAAGCTCAAGCAGTCTGTCCTTAACAGTAAAGGCAGCCAGCAGTACGGTTCCATTTGAGTACACAGTTGTAGGTAAGGATGATGAATTAAGCTATACTTCAGCTAACTGGACTACGATTTCCTCCAGCACTGCAGTGACCTTAACCAAGACAAAAGTACCTGTGGGCTCCCGTATTTATGTGAGAAAGAAATCGATTGCTGCAACGGATACCGTGGATTTTGCCCTGGCTTCCAAGGAAATAGAAATCACAGGTGCAGGAGTGACATATCCGGATGCATTAACAGCATCAACCTTAACCACGTTAATCACGACAGCTGGCGTATGCCGAAGTGATGACAGCTCAAGCTATTTGTCATTTTCACTATACAGCTCTACTTCGACTACGGTTTCCTCCATTAAATTTATTGATACCTATGGAATCAGTGCAGGAACAGCTACAGTTAAGAGTACTGTGTCTAAAAACGCATCAAGTACCAATGCCGGAGATAAATACATAATTACTACAAAGATTACCTCCACCAGCGCCATTGATTCAGCTACGGAAAAACTTCTATACGCAGAGCTTACGCTGGCTAATTCAGAAGTAATTACAAGTACCGATACAGCCGGCCTGCGCTTATATATTTATCCGAAGTCTAATGTAAATAATACGGATAAAAAGGACGATTATACAGACCAGTTCAAGCGTATCTACTTGTCCAGTGAAAGCTCAGATAAGAAGAGCTTCAAATTCCAGCTTGACTTTGGAACCAGTAAGATTGCTGATAAGTCCGCTGTGAATGTATTTACAGCAGAAAATGTTGCAATTAGCTCCATGAAATATGATGGGTATACCTTGACAAAGGATACGGACTATACGGTGGAGTACGCAAGCTATGTAAATGATGATGACAAGACGATTTCAACCGCTACGGTAACGGTGAATGTAGCAAACTTTGAAGCTTCCTCCCTGATCGACTCGACGGATACAAAAGAGCCTCTGATTATAACCTTAAATAACGGCGAGAAACTGAAGGAAAATATATTTATCACCCTGGTGAATACGGCTTCCTTGGATAATTCACCCATCGCATGGTCAATCACAGAAGGCAGCTTAAAGGAAACAACCACCTCAACAGTTACAAAGGATGGTACCACAACTACGGTAACTCAGGAGGTTGTAAGCTTTACCCTTGAATTAACCCTGTTTGATAAAGCTTACGGAGTAAGCGTTGCTGATGTCACCTGGGGAGGTAATTCTGTCTTTGGCTCAGCTGAAATAGCAAATGGAAAAGCAACCATTTATCTTTCCAATGCAAAAATAAATAAATTAACCACAGACTCTTCAGATACAAAGAATATCGTGATTACGCTGAGCAATGGCTATGCAATTAAGACAGGCTGCAAGCTTACGATATTAAATAAATCTTAGGATTTTGTTGGGAAAGGGAAGGTGAATGGAGATGAAAAAATTAATAACTGCAATTTGTATTCTGTTGTTTATCGGTCTCATGCCCTCTGTAACTGCCTCGGCGGCTACAGCCTCCGCTATTTCGATCGGAGCAATTGACTATGACAATTTGACACTGCAGGTTTTTTATAACAATAACGCAATTGTATCTTATTCTACGGATCGAAAGAACTGGACTGAGCTGGAAGGGATGTATAACAGTACCACATCTTCATATACCATGGATATCTCCTGGCTTTCGACTAACTCAGATCAAACCTTGTATTTGAAAGGAGATGTAGTTACTACCATCAGGACAGTTAGTCTACCGGCTCAAAACACCTCTTTTAAAGTGGCTTTTAATGCAGTAGAGGAAGAGTTTACCTTTGATAATGCAGAGGAAGCAGATAGCTTTCAATGGAGAAAAGCATCTGATTATGTCTGGAAGGAAGTAAGTATGGATGAATCCTCTACCTCCTATAAAGCCTTCTTGAGTATGATTGAGAAGTTTCGGGTAAAAGGTGCTTCCATTGTAATTCAGTTGCCTCAGGTAAAAGGGACTAGTAACAGCAATGTGGGCAGAAGACCAAGCAAAGCGGTTACCATTAATATTGCAGCCAGGGCTGCAGCCCCTGCGATTAAAGTGAATTTTTCAAAGCTGACGCTGAACACAACCTCTGCGATGGAATATTATAATGCAGCCTCAGGACTTTGGATCGAATGTGATGGTGCCATGTCAATTGATGAGATAGCACCGAGGGTTCTATATGCGAACGGCTCCAATACAGTCACACTAAAGATTCGAAAAGCGGCAACCACCTCGGTGACATATTCAAAAACCGCAACAATCACCATCCCCGGACAGCCGGCACCGCCAAGCCTTGGGGGCAATACTTCAGATTGTACTTACTATTATTTGAATTCAAAGCTAATGCTGCAGCTAAACAAGGCCTCTGCCACTACTGCGTATCAGTATGTGATCGTTAAATCCGGGCAAACCTTTAACGAGTTCGGTGCTAGCTGGAGATCTGTAACATCCTCCAAGCTTATTACGTTATCCAGTAGTGCTGCACCTTCCGGGTCTACGGTATATATTCGTAAAATGGGAGTGGACGCAAAGGATAGCGGAGATTTGGTACTGCCTTCGGCGGTAAGTAGTTTTGTAGTTAAGTATTAGAATGCAATAAGTGGCAACGTTATTAAGATTAGTTTTAACAGGATGATTTCATATTTTAGATAAAACATATGGGTAGCCAGAGCTTATGCGCCGAATAAGGTACATAAGCTCTGGCTATCGGTTTATAGAGGAGTAAATAGTTAACTTCAGAAGGAATGCATCAGAATAGTAGAAAAGGCAACATGGAAGGAGGGAGGTTAGGTGCAAATCCTATCGTTACATGATGTAAAGCGCCCTATAGGGCACGGCTAAATTCCACTCAGAAACCTGCGTCAATTATATGAAAAATAACAGTAGTTTTTGAGCTTCGCAAATACCTAGAAATGTATAAAATAAGAGGTGAAAAATCAGGTTAAAAGTGGTAATCTATAGACAGGATATCACCTGTAAGCTACAACAGAAAAAAGAAGATGGGGGTAAAAGATGAGTCAAAACACATTTTTGTTCTATGATAAGCCGGCAAGTGTTAATGTATGGGAAGAAGCACTTCCGTTTGGAAATGGCTCCTTGGGAGCGATGCTTTATGGAGGAGTAGAGGAAGAGGTAATTAAGCTGAATCAGGAATCGGTCTGGTACGGGGGATATCAAAATCGAATAAATCCGGATGCCAGAAAAGCACTGCCTGAGGTGAGAAAACTGATATTTGAGGGTAAGTTAAAGGCTGCGGAGGAACTGGTGTATACCAATATGTTCGGAACTCCATTTTCCCAGGGACACTATGAGCCTTTGGCAGATTTGCGCCTTGTATTTAATAAAACCATTCCCCACCATAGTGAGCTGGGACGGGAAAGACAGACGGAATATGCCAATTATGAGCGGCGTCTGGATCTGTGCACAGCCCTTTATGACTGCTCCTATACCTGGCAGAATATGAATTATAAAAGAGAAGCTTTTATTTCCTACCCTGACCAGGTAATGGGAATCAAGCTGACAGCCGACAGCCGGGTGGATTTTAGAGTTGAACTGAGCAGGGGAGATTGCTATGAAAAGGTTACAGCAGAGGGAGCTACCATAACTCTTTCCGGTTCCTGCGGTGGAAATGGTACAAAGTTTGTTACGAAGCTTCAGGTAATGACCGACGGTATTATCGAAAGAGCCGGAGCTTATCTGGAGGTGAAAGCTGCTGCTAATGCAGTGATCTATGTTGCCGGCAGAACCGATTATTATGGGGAAGATCCCTTCGAGTGGTGTGATGCAAAGCTGGAGCTTGCTGTTAAAAAGGGTTATGAATGCATGAAAAAGGCTCATATCGAAGATTACGGAACCCTATTTAACAGGGTGGAGCTGGACTTAAACAGCGATGCGGAGTATCTTAAGCTGCCTACCGATGAGCGATTAAAACGATTTGCCGAGGATAAACTGGATGATGGGCTCCTCGAGCTCTACTATAATTATGGACGATATCTATTAATATCCAGCAGTCGGGAAGGAACACTGCCGGCCAATCTTCAGGGGATATGGAATAAGGATATGCTGCCGCCTTGGGGATCAAAGTATACGATTAATATTAATACGCAGATGAACTATTGGCCTGCGGAGGTGAATAATCTAAGTGAATGCCACAGTCCTTTATTTGAACATATCAGGAGGATGGCTCCCCATGGCAGGGAGGTAGCTGAAAAGATGTATGGCTGCAGAGGGATTACAGCGCACCATAATACAGACATTTATGGGGATTGTGCGCCCCAGGATCAATGGATGCCGGCAACGATCTGGCCCATGGGATTTGCCTGGTTGGCGACCCATCTGATCGAGCATTATCGCTATACGAAGGAGAAAGCCTTTGCTGAGGATTACTATTTCATCTTGCAGGAGGCCTCTCTGTTTTATACGGACTATCTGGTAAGAGATAAGGACAATCAGTGGGTGACTTGCCCGTCCACATCTCCGGAGAATACCTACATACTGGAAAATGGTGAAAAAAGCACTCTATGCTATGGCCCTACCATGGACAGCCAAATCATAAAAGAGTTGTGGAATGGATTTCTTGAGATATCAAAGGATTTAGAGAAAGAGAATGAGGTTGTATCGGCAGTAAAGGCGATGCTTCCGGATTTACCGAAGGAAAACATTGGTTCCAGAGGACAGCTTTTGGAGTGGACGAAGGAATATGCAGAGTGGGAAGCGGGGCATCGCCATATATCCCATTTATATGGATTGTATCCGGGTAGCACGATAACCTTTGAAAAGGAAAAGGAACTCTTTGAAGCTGCTAAGGTAACAATCAAAGAGCGTCTATCAGCAGGCGGCGGACATACCGGATGGTCCAGAGGCTGGATCATCAATATGTGGGCCAGATTGTTTGATGGTGACAAAGCACTATTTAATCTGCAGGAATTATTAGTTCATACAACAGCAAACAATTTGTTTGACCTGCATCCTTCCATCGATGGTGGAATGGCAACCGTTTTTCAGATTGACGGTAATTTCGGCGGGGCCGCCGGGATTGCGGAGATGCTGGTGCAAAGTCATGAAGACTTTATTCGTCTTTTGCCCTCCTTACCAAAGAAGTGGGAAAACGGACATGTATTTGGGTTAAAGGTAAGAGGAAATATTGAAGTGAAGCTTTGGTGGGAAAGGAACAAACTCAGAAAAGCAGAGTTTTTATCCCCCATACATCAGAAAGTTAAGGTTATGGTAGAGGATCAGCAGATTGAACTGGAATTGTATGCGAATGAGATTGTTCACTATGAGAGGTGATAGCAAGAGGAATGAAAGGGACAGTATGGGTGCTGGAAGGAACAGTAAGAGAACTGGATATGACAGCAAGAGAACTGGAAGGAAACAGTAAGATTATTGCAAAGGACAACAAGATGCCTTTTAGAGAAAATATTCCTTGCCATATGTATCTTTTTACTTTATTATAGTATAAAAATACAGGAGGATTGAGGCATGGATCAGTTTAGCAATGTTACCGTCGTAAAAAAGGCGAATGTATATTTTGATGGAAAGGTTACCAGTAGAACCGTCGTATTTGAAAATGGAGAGAAGAAGACACTTGGTATTATGATGCCCGGTGAGTATGAATTTGGTACAGAGAAGAAAGAGATCATGGAGATATTGGCGGGAGATTTGGACGTAAAGCTGCCTGGAAGTGAAGAATGGATCTCAATTACAGGAGGACAAGCCTTCGAGGTAGCTAAAAATTCAAAGTTTCAGCTTATTGTAAAGGAACTGACCGATTATTGCTGCTCCTATGTAGCAGAGTAACCCTCCACTATAACACCAGCCTTTCATTCTGTGATATCATGTTGCAAAAAAAATGGTGGTGAAGCATGAAAACCTACAAAACCTCGGATATTGCAAAGTATGCGGGAATTCATCCAAATACCGTACGGCTGTATGAAGAACTGGAACTGATACCGAAGCCGGAACGACAGGAAAATGGCTATCGTATTTTTACAGAGTTTCATATAGAGCAGATGAAATTGGCAAGAACTGCTCTAAGAGTTGAAGTTTTGCAAAATGGACTGAGAAAACAAGCGATTTCTATCGTTAAGACCTCTGCGTTCGGTGATTTTGATAAGGCAATTCAAATGACAAAAAATTACCTGCAACAGATAAAGCAGGAGAAAGCAAATGCAGAAGAAGCAATTGCAATTACGGAAAAGCTGTTATCCGGTGAGGAAGAGGAGAGCAGTACGAGGGTTTTAACCCGAAAAGAAACGGCTGAGTATCTGCAAATATCAATGGATACCTTAAGAAATTGGGAAATGAACGGTCTCCTTACAATAAAGCGCAAGAAAAACGGTTATCGCGTCTATACGGAAAAGGATATCCGTAGGCTCAAAATGATACGGGCTCTGCGCTGCGGGAATTACTCTCTTTCTGCAATTTTACGGATGCTGAATGCATTATCCGATACTTTGACGGTGGATATCCGACAAGTAATTAATACGCCTGAAAAAGGTGACGATATCGTTTCCGTATGTGATAAGCTGCTCACATCCTTACACTTTGCAGAACAAAATGGGAGGAGACTGCTGGAGCAGCTTGAGAAAATGAAAATTCAATTTAGTTAAACCCTACATTATAACACCAGACTTTGCGCTGGTGTTATTCTTTTTATGCAATAGGTAAATGCGAAACACCTATTAAAAGCTAAATGCGAACGATATAGTGAATGAAATTTTTCATACAATTGATGTAAATTCCTTCGCTACACGCTGATTCCGCGCAAGTTTCGCTCAGGAACCCACATCAATTGTATGAAAAATTGCTATAGTTGTTATAGGGTTTCGCAATTACCTAAGTACTTATAAACCATAAAAGGAGGGAGTTTATCCCATGGAAACATCGATTGAAGTTAAGAAACTGTGCAAAAGTTACAGCGGTGTCAAAGCGGTGCAAGAGGTTACGATCTCAATTAGCCGGGGAGAAGTATTTGGTCTGCTGGGAGCCAACGGTGCGGGAAAGAGTACTACATTGGAATGCATCCTGGGTACGAAAAGGCCGGATAGCGGAACAGTATCTATTCTGGGCATAGACCCGCAGAAAGGGCGTAAAAAATTGTATGAGAGAGTTGGTGTTCAATTTCAGGAGGCTAATTACCAGGAGAAAATAAGAGTAGCTGAACTTTGTGAGGTTACAGCGGCTCTTTACAAAAAGCCGATGGATTATAAGCGGTTGTTGGAGCAATTTGGGCTGTCGGACAAACTGAAAAGTCAGATTAGTGAGCTTTCCGGGGGACAGAAGCAGCGATTATTCATCGTGCTTGCCTTGATCCCGAACCCTGAGGTGGTGTTTTTGGATGAGCTGACAACAGGGCTTGATACAAGAGCAAGACGGGAGGTATGGAAGAACCTTACGGATTTAAAGCAAAAGGGAATGACAATTCTCTTAACTTCTCATTTTATGGATGAGGTAGAGGTGCTCTGTGATAAAATTATGATCTTGAAAAAGGGTAAAACAATTTTTTATGGAACAGTCCAAGAAGCAGTTGCCGCTAGTCCATATCAAACATTTGAGGATGCCTATTTGTGGTACACAGATGAAGAGGGGGATGCAGCAGAAATAGGATATGCGGCTGAAAATGAGGATACAGATGTGAAAGGATATACAACTGAAAATGAGAATACAGCAGAGAAAAGATATACAACTGAAAATGAGAATACAGCAGAGATAGGATATGCACCAGAAAATACGAAAACAGTGAAGATAAGATATACAGCTGAGATGGGAAAATCCATTGACACAGAGGCTAAAACGGCGAAAGGATACGCTATTGAGTATAGCAAGGAGGAAAAAGTATATGAGAGCATTTAAGACGCTGCTGAAAACAGAAAGTATATTGTCACTTCGTGGGATGGATATGTTTATTTTTGCAATCTGCATGCCGGTAATCGTAGTCGTCATTCTGGGCGTGGTATTTGGAAGTAAGCCGGCCTTTGAGGGGGCAGATTATACCTTTTTGGAGCAATCCTTTGGTGCGGTATCGACGATAGCCATTTGTGCCGGAGGTGTGATGGGGCTTCCTTTGGTGGTATCGGATTATCGAAGCAAGAAGATATTAAAGAGATTCAAGGTAACACCGACCAGTCCAGTGTTGATACTGGCAGTACAAGTTGTGATTTATGCGCTTTATTCCTTAGTTTCGCTTATCCTTATTTACACCATTGGAAAGCTGTTTTTTGATTTTCAACTACAAGGCTCGTGGCTGCAATTTCTTGGAGCTTATTTCTTTGTAATGATATCCATGTTCAGCATCGGATTGTTGGTGGGTGGACTAGCGCCTAATATAAAGATAGCAAGTGCGGCAGCCAGCTTGCTCTACTTTCCAATGCTTATTTTCTCAGGTGCAACACTGCCCTATGAGGTTATGCCCTTGCCGATGCAAAAAATAGCAGATATCCTTCCTCTTACACAAGGAATAAAGCTTTTGAAGGCTGCGTCCCTTGGTTTACCCGTCAACAGTGTTTTTCTTCCGGTCATTGTAATGTTCGTGATCGCAGTGATATGTATATCGGTTTCCCTTCAGTTTTTCAAATGGGAATAATGCCGTTTTTTTGATTAACAAGAAAGCTCTTGAGGTAGCAGCCTCAAAAGCTCATTAGAACGTGTGTCCAGTGGGCACACGTTCTAATGAGCCAGACAACTGGGCACACTCGATGCTAGTTCAATTTATTGATTACAGTCTTTCCGCCCATATATGGCTGTAAAGCCTTCGGAATGCTTACAGAACCGTCTGCATTTAAGTTATTCTCCAGGAATGCAATCAGCATACGGGGAGGAGCAACTACTGTATTGTTTAAGGTATGGGCAAAGTATTTACCATCTTCACCGTTAACACGGATCTTTAGACGGCGAGCCTGAGCATCCCCTAAGTTGGAGCAGCTGCCTACCTCAAAGTATTTCTTTTGTCTAGGAGACCAGGCTTCCACATCGATGGATTTTACTTTTAAGTCAGCAAGATCACCGGAGCAGCATTCCAGAGTTCTTACCGGAATATCCAGGCTGCGGAATAAGTCTACGGTGTTCTGCCATAATTTATCAAACCAGGCCATGCTGTCTTCGGGCTTGCAGACTACAATCATTTCCTGCTTCTCGAACTGATGGATACGATAGACACCTCGCTCCTCTAGACCATGAGCACCTTTTTCTTTTCGAAAGCAAGGAGAATAGCTGGTGAGAGCCTGCGGCAGGGAATCCTCTGAGAGGATGGTATCAATATATTTACCGATCATGGAATGCTCGCTGGTGCCGATTAAGAATAAGTCCTCACCCTCGATCTTGTACATCATTGCTTCCATTTCTGCAAAGCTCATGACTCCGGTAACAACCTCGCTTCGGATCATATAAGGAGGAATACAGTAGGTAAAGCCCCGATCAATCATGAAATCTCTTGCATAGGAGATAACAGAGGAGTGAATTCTCGCGATATCCCCCATTAAATAATAGAATCCGTTACCGGCTACCTTTCTTGCGCTGTCTAGGTCGAGGCCGTTGAAGCTTTCCATAATCTCCGCATGATAAGGAATATCGAAATCCGGGATTACGGGCTCGCCGTATCTTTGAACCTCAACATTATCGCTGTCATCCTTACCAATGGGCACGCTAGGGTCAATAATGTTTGGTATGATCATCATTATTTTCTTGATTTTTTCCTCAAGTTCAGCTTCTTTTGCCTCCAGAGCGGTGAGGCGTTCTGAGTCAGCGGTTACTTGTTTCTTAAGTTCCTCTGCTTCCTCCCGTTTACCCTGACCCATCAAGGCGCCGATTTGCTTAGAAAGCTTATTTCTTTCAAATCTAAGATTATCCGCTTCCTGCTTCGCATTTCTGTTTTCTACATCGAGAGCAATTACCTCATCGACTAAGGATAATTTGTTGTCCTGGAATTTATTACGAATATTTTGCTTTACAATCTCAGGATTTTCTCTGACAAATTTTAAATCTAACATGTTACTGCCTCCAATCTGCTACACCTGGTAGCTTTCAAACTTTTAGTATTCCACAAACACCCTGGGAAGAATTCCTTCCTGATGTGATAAAACAGTGGGTATAGCATATAAAAACTCATAAAAAAAATTCCTTCAAGCCATGTTCATAACATGGGACGAAAGGAATCCGTGTTGCCACCCAAATTGCCGAAGCTATGCCTCAGCCACTCAAAAGTACGATAGAGGGTACCAACCTTTCGACTCTTCGCCGACAGCTCCAAAAGTGGAACGATTCATCCTTTCACCGGTTCACACCAAACACCGGCTCTCTGAAGAAAATCAGGAATCATAGCTTTTATCAATGCTGTTTATCACATATTTCTTATATTATATAACTGTTTGCAATTGTTGGCAAGAGAAATTTGAGATGGGAAAAAAAGTATATCATTTGAGATGGGAAAAGTAACCTTAAAATATTGGATTTGTAAAGCTTAGAGAAGGACGGGACTTTAAAATCCTCTAGGAAAACCGGAAAAAAGCAATTAAGCTTGTCATGCTTGGATTTAGATCTAAAACAGAAAAGAAATGAGAGTAATAAACCAGGAAAGAATATAATATAAAGAATATAAATGAGTGAACAATGCTTGTTAATCAGAAAAACAGCTGGAGCATGTATGCAGCGATTTCAGGTAGAAACATAGAATTTGAAGGCTAGATACAAAGAGTACATTCATAATTATTATATCGAGACAAAGACAAACCGTATACAAGAAAATGTCTGAATTATTAGTCAAAGGTTTGTACAGGCCAGTTTTGCAGAAGAGAGCTTGAGAGAAGATTTAACGAGGGAAAGAAATGAGGAAATTTTGATTAGGTTTAAGGAGGCTGCAAGGAATGTCTATTGAGCAGGTGAAGAAGGAACTGAAGGAATACGATGGTAAGCCAATTAGAATTATGGAGATATGTGCAAGCCATACAGCAAGTGTATTCAAGCATGGAATCAGAAACTTGCTCTCACCTAGAATACAACTGATCTCAGGACCCGGCTGCCCGATCTGTGTAACATCGCCCGCTTATATTGACCGATTGCTAGAGTATGCCCTAATGGAGAACTATTGTGTTTTGACCTTTGGAGATATACTTAAGGTGAGGGGGAGCAAAATGTCACTAGAGGAAGCAAGAGAAAAGGGGGCAAGGGTACAGGTTCTCTATTCTCCCCTGACTGCAGTGAAAGCTGCTCTCGAGCATAGAGAAATAAACTATATATTTGCTGCGATTGGGTTTGAGACAGCGGCACCAATCTATGCGCTTTTCATGGAGGCAATCAGAGAGCTTAATATCAAAAACCTGAAATTAATGACCTCCATCAAGACAATTCTTCCGGCACTGACATTTATATGCGATACGGAAAAGGAGATTGATGGATTTCTGTGCCCTGGGCATATCAGCGTTGTAACTGGAAGTGCCGTCTATCAAGAATTATGTCTACATTATCAAAAACCCTTTGTGATTACTGGATTTGAAGGGGATCATATTTTAACAGCGATATATGAAATTGTTCAGCAAATTCAGCAGGGCAGACCCGGGGTTAAGAACTTCTATTCCAGTGTGGTAATGGAAGAAGGAAATAAAAGAGCTTTAGAGTTAATGGATCAGTATTATGATCTTCTCCCGGATTACTGGCGGGGAATCGGTAGGCTGGAGTATTCCGGATTCAGGTTAAAGCAGGAATATGACAGGTTTGATGCGGGCAGCAGCTTCTTGGATCCAGAGGAAACTTTGCCAATGGGCTGTTGTTGCAAGGACGTAATCGTGGGAAGAATTCAGCCAATTGAATGTATGATGTTTCAGAAGATATGTACTCCAAAGAATGCAATCGGTTCATGTATGGGTTCTATGGAAGGAGTCTGTGGAATATGGTTTCGAAGTTGCAATTGATATGCATTGGACAGTACGAATAAGTGGTTTAGATATTGTAAAGATAATGTGTTGTTACAGGTATCTAAACCACAGGATAATTAATATCAGATTTTGTTGATTAAATAATCAGGGAATCCTAATTAGAACTTTATCACCTTAGGCTCGCCGGTGAAGGCGTAGATGGTAGCGGTTGCATTCTCTAAATAAAATACCGCAGTATTACCGTCATCAGCAGCATATCTTGATTTCAGGCTTGGGTTCTCATCCAGCATATGCTGTTTTACTTCAATACGATCGTCAACGAACGCATGCGCCTCGAGACGAATCCAGGTTCCCTCCTTGGACATAGCGCTGATTTCAATTTTAGGGTTCTTAACAAGCTGCTTGTAAACCTCTTTAATTTTTCCGGTCTGAAAGTAAAATTTGTCTTCGAAGATATCGATTGCACCAAAAGGGCGCACTCTTGGCTGATCGCCTTCTGTTGTTGCCAAATAGAAAACTCCGCAGTTCTTTAAGTATTCATATACCTCTTTCATTCGATGGTTCCTCCATTATAATTTATATTGATTTGTGTTCCCACTTTCGATATAATTATACAGTGTATATTAATAAAATCAACTACGATATTTTAGTAAAGTAAGTATCTTTTTGGATACTATAAGTGTCATAGTGAAAGTAATACAGAAATGAGGAGAATCATGCAAGACGATCTATTTGGACTTTGTCCCTATGTGACAGCGCAGAAAATATTAACGGGAAAATGGACCTTACTAATTTTATATCAGCTTAGTCTAAAAGTAATGCGTTTTAATGAGTTGCAGCGAGCATTACCGGAGCTTACCCAGGCTACGCTCACAAAGCAGCTACGAATGATGGAGGAGAATGGTTTAATTATTAGAACGGTCTATAGTCAGATTCCACCAAAGGTAGAATATGAATTAAGTGAGCTGGGCAAACAGTTCCAGCCGGTACTTGATGCGCTTGAGATCTGGGGAAGTCAGTATATTGATTTTCTAAAGAATAGCATACAAAAAGACAGTATAAAATAACCAAAAAGAACAGCTCTGAGTTTTATAAGAATTGTATAAAAATACTATATTCAAACTAGAATTATTATAATATAATAGACAAATAATAACGATTACTATTTTTAATATTATTTTTATAGACTATAAATAGGAGGAAGAGCTATGAAAGTTGTAGTTATTGGATGTACCCATGCAGGAACAAGTGCGGTTAAGACAATTTTAAAGGAGAATCCCGAGGCAGATATCTCAGTATTTGAGCGCAATGATAATATATCCTTCTTATCCTGCGGTATTGCCTTATATGTGGGTGGAGTCGTAAAGGATGCGGCAGGTCTGTTTTACTCCAATCCGGAAGAACTTCAGAAGATGGGCGCAAAGATATACATTAAGCATAATGTAAAAAGCATTGACACAGAAGCCAAGAAAATAGTAGCAGAAAATCTGATCACCGGAGAATGCATGGAGGTGGAATACGATAAACTGGTTAATACTACGGGTTCGTGGCCGGTAATACCGCCAATTCCCGGTATAGACAGTAAGAATATATTACTATGCAAAAACTATGAACAGGCCAATGAGATCATTCGCCAGACACAAAATGCAAAGCGAGTGGTAATTGTCGGCGGCGGCTATATTGGTATTGAGCTGGTAGAAGCATTCCGTGAATCCGGTAAGGAAGTAACCTTAGTGGATGGGCTGGATCGGATTTTGAATAAATATCTGGATAAGGAATTTACGGATCTGTTGGAGCAGGATTTGAAAGCCCGGGGAATAGTTCTGGCGCTTAATCAGGCGGTTCAAAGCTTCCGCGCTGATGCTGAGGGAAAAGTAGATGCGGTTGTTACCTCGGAGCAGGAATTCAAAGCAGATATGGTAATTCTTTGCGTAGGCTTTCGTCCCAACAATGACCTTTTAAAAGGTAAAGTTGAGATGTTACCCAATGGAGCAATTATTGTAGATGAATATATGAGAACCAGTGACCCGGATATTTTTGCCGCAGGCGACAGCTGCAGCGTTCATTATAATCCAAGTGGAGGCCAGGCGTATATTCCTTTGGCGACAAATGCTGTTCGAATGGGAATGCTGATTGGCAAGAACATTGCAAAACCGAAGGTAAAATACCGTGGAACCCAATCAACCTCCGGTTTACATTTGTTTGGCTATAACATTGGCTCCACCGGAGTTACGGTAGGCAGTGCCCCAGCTTTTGGACTGAACGTGCGAGCGGTTACTTTTAAGGATATGTATCGTCCCGAGTTTATGCCAACGACAGAAGAGGTGCTGATGCAACTAGTGTACGAAGTGGGCACCAATCGAATTGTAGGAGGGCAGGTGATGTCTAAATATGACATCACACAATCTGCGAATACCCTGTCTCTGGCAATACAGAATCATATGACCATAGAAGATCTGGCCTATGTTGATTTTTTCTTCCAGCCTCATTTTAATCGGCCTTGGAATTATCTGAATTTATTGGCACAGGCGGCGTTAGAGCAAGAGAGAAGCTTGGAGAGTAAAGATGTGTGAAGAAGGAAAGCTTCCAATCGTTGAGTGTAGAAAAGGGTGCGGTGCTTGTTGCATCGCGCCCTCAATTTCATCGGCTATTCCAGGAATGCCAAATGGAAAGCCGGCCGGAGTTCGTTGCATTCAGTTGTCAGAGAATAATCTCTGCCAGCTGTTTGGTTCCTCACTCCGGCCGGCGGTATGCTCCAGTCTTAAGCCCTCCAGGGAAATGTGCGGCTTCCAGGACGAAGCGGCCATGGAGTACTTAAACTGGCTGGAACAGGAAACTTCCTTTTAAATAACGCTGAAGCCGTTTTTCAAAATCGGCTTTGTTGATGCCCAGCTGTTCAAATACTTCTGGTTCAACCAGTAGTTGTTCTGTGCCTTCTAAAATCTTCCAGGCGTAAGCTTGCGCCAGATGCACTGCGTAGACCAATTCATTGAAAATAATGGAGGACTGCATAGGCTTATGGTGATTTAATGCCACTTCATACATCTGGAAGGGAATATCCCATTGATCTAGAAAATAAGCGCCGATTTCCTGGTGCTTTTTCTCGTATTCACCATTTTCCATTCGGATATAGTCATTAACCGTAAGGCTTTTAAGCTCCAGCTCACCCTTTTTCTGTAAAGCATCCACGATGATAATAAGTCCGATATTGTGCAATAATCCGGCAAACAGAGCAGAATCCGGCGGCTGTTTGTGAAGGAAGGCTTCATAAAAGAAGAGGAGAATCCGGTTTGTTAAGTAGGAATGCTGCCAAAGTATCTCCGGATGTTCCTTGATGTCGTCGGTGTGTTTGGTGGAGCTGATGACACATGCCCAGTGCAGGAAGCATTTCAAATTAGGTAAACCAAGATAAATCGCCGCTTGTTTTACCGTATTTGGCATGACACCGTATACAGCGGAGCTGGTAACCTGATGCAGCAGGCTTGAGATATCAGGATCTTTTTCTATTTCCACGATGAGCTGATCCATATCCTCAGCTTCCACCAGTGAAATCATCTTTTCACAATTCTTGGGAACGCAGGAGGTACAGCCTAAATCCGTGATCAGGCCGGATAAATCCTCGGAGCTTAACTGTGTACTATCTGCAAAAAGCTTATTAATACTTTCCAGCAATACGTTATTGTTCCAGGGCTTGAATACATATAGAGTTGCAATATTGTGCAGTAAAGCCTTGAACATGGGCTTTTCATCTGCGTAACCGCTTAAAATGATTCGAATAATTCTTGGGTATTTTTC
>JAEWMZ010000093.1 GCA_023392995.1 Bacillota bacterium | reverse complement strand
CCGCCGCCAATGATTAAAACATCAGCACTCAGCTTCTTTAGCTCAATTTGATTATCCATTCCATCCTCCTTGCAACAATTGGCAATTCATTAATTTCAATTGATATCTGTTTAATATCCATAGACATCTATCAAATATAGATGGGTGCCTTATCCTGTATCGCCATATTTTCCATCACTGAGGCAATATTTTGGCTGTATACAAAGAGTCTGTAGATTAAAACATCTACCTTTTCGCCCAGACTGACCTCATTTTCCTCCAATGACCTGCTGGCTGTCAGTAAAATTCCCTTCACATTAATCTGCAGTTCGATATAACTGCCACGGAAGGAAAGCTTTTCAACTACTCCTTCTTCTACGGAATTGGGAAACTGAAGCTGCTCACCTCTTTTTGTCACCTTAACAAATTCCGGACGGATCACTGCCTTTGCAGCCGGGTCTTCCTGTTCAAAGCCCTTAAGCCTTCCATAGTCTTCGATCAGAAGGGACTCTCCAATGAACTGAGCGGTGAACAGGCTCGTGGGATTGCGATAAATCTCAAGGGGTGTACCGATCTGTTCGATCCTGCCATGATTGGTGATGATGATCTCATCTGCTACCTCTATGGCTTCATCCTGGTCGTGGGTTACAAAGATACTTGTAATCCCAACCTTATTGATGGTTTCCTTCAGCCAGCTCCGCAGCTCCTGCCTTACCTTAGCATCGATAGCCGCAAAGGGCTCATCCAGAAGCAGCAGATGGGGATTCGGTGCTAACGCTCTGGCAAAGGCAACTCGTTGCTTTTGTCCCCCGGATAATTGGTGGGGATATCGATGCCCCATGCCTTTTAGTCCAATGAGCTCCAAGAGCTCCTCCACCCGTTCCTTGCATTCCTTTTTACTCTTTTTTTGTATCTCCAGTCCAAAGGCAATATTGTCGAACACCGTCATATAGCGGAATAAGGCGTAATTCTGAAATACAAAGCCTATTCCACGCTTACTGGCCTCCAAATCATTGACACGGACTCCGTCAATGAAGATGTCCCCTGCATCGGGATATTCCAGTCCGGCAAGCATTCGAAGAATGGTAGTCTTACCGCTGCCGCTGGGTCCCAGTAATGCGACCAGCTTTCCCTTCTCTATCTCAAAGTTGATATGATCGGAAGCCTTAAAATCCCCAAAGGATTTCTCGATATTATGAAGCTTTACGTACATAGTTCTACCTGTGCCTTTCCCTTTTTTGATGAACTGTTCCAAAAGCGAATATATTCGCTTTTGGAACAGGCCTTATGAAATAATTTGAAAGTGACTTACCTTTAAGATTACCCTCTTGCCTTCTTCATTTGATGCTCAATCACATTTCTTATAATCAGGATGATAACAGCTAAAATAACCAGGACGGAGGACACTGCAAAAGCCGCTGTAAAGTTAAATTCACTGTATAAGATTTCTACCTGAAGGGGTAAGGTCACTGTCTTTCCTCTTAGATGCCCGGAAAGCACCGATACCGCACCGAATTCACCCATGGCTCTGGCGGTACATAGAACAATTCCATAAAGGAATGCCCATTTAATCTGAGGAAAGGTGATTTTTCGAAAAATCCGGAAGGCACTCGCTCCCATAATTGCTGCCGCCTCCTCCTGATCATTTCCCTGTGCCTGCAGCACCGGAATAATTTCTCTGGAGATAAAGGGAAAGGTAACAAAGATCGTACCCAGTATGATGCCCGGAACTGCAAATACAACCTTCATATCCAAAAGATCAAGGAACCCCTTTGCCCAGCCAATCCGGCCAAAGGTCAGAATAAAGACAAGGCCTGCGATAATCGGAGAGATTGCAAAAGGAATATCGATTAATACCGTTAACAGCCGCTTTCTTTTAAAATGGTACTTTGTAATAGACCAGGCGGCAAATAAACCAAATATGGTATTTACAATTACTGCTGCTACCGTTGCCTCCATCGTTAGGAGTAGCGCTTTCATCGTATACTTATCCTGAATCGCTTTTATGTATAGGGCAAATCCTTTCTGCAAGGCTTCACTCAGCACGACCACCAGCGGCATAACCAGCATAATGAAAAGAAATGCGATACTCAGGAGAATGAGAAGATTTCTTACCAGCTTCGACTCTTTCTGTTTTGCTTTATTCACTTTACACACCCTTTCTACTGCTTCGTAACAGGCAATTGCGAAACATTATAGATTTTTATAATCGTATACTCAACAGCAACTATTTCTTCGCTCCAACGCTTCCTTCGGGCTTAACTTCCGCTTCGAAACAGTATCTGTTGAGTATACGATTGCCTCAGTTAATGAGTTTCGCAATTACCTACTGCTTCGTAAATTTATTGTAGTATATTTGCAAACTGCTAATTCCAAACAAAATCAGGAAGGCAAAGGCCAGCATCACCAGTGCAATGGCATTCGCACCATGATAGTCAAACTGCTCCAGCTTACTCATGATCAGAAGCGGTGCAATCTCCGTCTTAAAGGGCATATTGCCTGCAATGAAGACTACGCTGCCGTACTCTCCCAGTGCTCTGGCAAAGGCAAGACCAAAGCCGGTTAATAGTGCCGGACGAATCTCCGGGAAAATGATTCGAAAAAAGATCTTTGCCCTGCTGGCTCCAAGAACATTTGCCGCTTCCTCATATTGGGAATCCAAATCCTCCAGTACCGGTTGAATGGTTCTTACAACAAAGGGGATTCCAATAAAGATCATGGCTACAATGATTCCAATTCTGGTATAAGCTACTTTAATCCCGAACTGCCCCAGAAAATGCCCTATCATTCCTTTATCCGAATAGAGATTTGTTAAGGCGATACCGGCTACCGCAGTAGGCAGCGCAAAGGGCAATTCAATCAATCCATCAATAAATCGTTTCAAAGGGAATTCGTATCGAACCAAAACCCAGGCCAGGATTACGCCAAATACTGCATTTACCACTGCCGCCGTAAAGGCACATAGCAGGCTGACATAATATCCTGATACCACTCTTTTATCTGTAACGGTTTCCCAGAAAGTAGAAAAGCCCATTGTGGAGGCATTGATCACCAGGGATGCCATCGGGATTAATACGATTAAACTAAGTAAGGTCAATGTCACTCCCATCGAGATGCCAAAACCTGGTATGACCTGTTTTCTGCTTCGTTTCATGTTACCTTTGCCTCCGTCATTTATTACTTTCTATTCTACTCTCTATACTAAAACCAAGGTGAAATCAAGCTTTGATCCACTTGAAAAAGAGCTCGCCTTCTTCACCCTGGTTTCTAATTCTAGCAATTCAGCAGCATAAGAATCATCCCATACTTTATTTCATAAAAATCGAATTTTAAATCAGTTTTACTCTTATGTAAACCTATTCTGCAGTTCTCTTTATTCCTGAGTCTCTCCATCATAAATCTGGTCGAAGGTTCCTCCATCCTTAAAATGTGTATTCTGGGCTTTCTCCCATCCACCGAAGAGTTCATCATCAATGGTTGCTAATTGCACATCAAAGTTAAATACATCTTTAAATTCTTCCGCGATCGTCTTATTGCTGGGGCGATAATAATTCTGTCCTGCAATTCTCTGACCTGCATCGGAATATAAATATTCCAGATAAGCGGTAGAAACCTCTCTGGTTCCCCTGTCATCTACAACAGAATCCACGATTGCTACCGGAGGTTCCGCCAGAATACTAATGCTAGGAGTGATTATCT
>JAEWMZ010000051.1 GCA_023392995.1 Bacillota bacterium | reverse complement strand
GTACCTACGCCGCCTTTTGCAAGTTCTTCAAAATGGCTAATCAGCTTTTGTGTCACATGTCCTAAGGCATCTGCCCTCCCGTCATGTGTTGCAGATCTCACAAATCTATTTTTTACTTTCATTCCTGCTACTTGTGTTTGATCAAATAATGTTTTCATTGCTTTCTCTCCTTCATTCAATTCGAATTGTTATGTTCTTAATAAGAGTTTTACTTTACCCATTGGATTAATTCACTGGCAACTCCTCTGGTCTTTGGATGAATCATTGCATCCTCCGGGCGGTACCCAAAGACAACTAATACACTGACTCCAAAATGCTCTCTATCTAACAGTCCCTCCTGTTCCAATATCTCCTCAAATCGCTTTCTGTCAAACCCTTCCATTGGACAAGAATCAATTCCTAAAAGTGCACTGGAGGTCATCATATTTGCTAATGCAAGATAAGTTTGTTTACATGACCAATCAAACAACTTTCTATCATCATTTAAATCAAAATCATTCAACTGAAAGTTTTTATAAAAATCACCTTTCATCTTCTGTACCTCAGCTGGAAGATGCTGTATGTCCTGTAAAACCATGTTGATATAATCCGACCCATATATTACGTCACCCGCTTTTCTTGCCAGTATTACAACAAAATGACTTGCGGTAGGTATTTGACCCTGTCCTCCCCATGTTACAATTTTTAACTTTTCGCGGATTTCTTCCTTCTGTACAATCAAAAACTTCCAGGGCTCAAAGCCAAATGAACTTGGCGATAACATACCGCTTTCTATAATTGTTTGAAAATCATCTTCAGAAATTTTCTTCTTTTGATCGAAGGCTTTACATGCATATCGATAGTTAAAGGCTTCTCTTATTTGATTGTTTACTTGACTCATGTTTTTATCTCCTTTTCTTATTCAGTTACATGGGCAACTGCTTAACTATATCGTTATGAAATTTTTCACACAATTGATGTAAAATCCTTCTCTCCAGGCTAATACTGGGCAAGTTTCACTCAGGAGCCCACAACAATTATATGAAAAAAGCCATATTTACTGTGTTTCGCAATTACCTATTTGGTTACTATATTTCTTTCTTACCTTTTTCGAGAACGATCGTTCTAATTAGGGTAAAAAATAAATTACTTATCAAGAATAGCTAAAGAAAAATCGCTGATTCGATAAAGTTTCTCTTTATCAGTAGAATTTCTAGCGAGTACACGAATACCAATTAGTGTATTATGCAAATACTCAGCTACCATTTTAGCGTCTAAATCGCTGTTAATCTCTCCCTCCATCTGTCCTTTCATAATAAGAGCTTGAAAAAAGTGCTCTGTTTGATTAAATGCCAGCTCCACTCGTTCCTTCACTTCGATATCTCTGGGTGCTAACTCAGCTGCTGAGTTTACAAACAGGCATCCCCATCGTTTCTCGCTATTCCACATTCCTTCAATGGCTCGCTCAAAGATTCGCCTAATTGATTCTTTCGATGTTTTTGCCTGCGCTACTTCCTTTCTTAATTCCTCTTGCAT
This sequence comes from Bacillota bacterium, assembly GCA_023392995.1. Taxonomy (GTDB): domain Bacteria; phylum Bacillota; class Clostridia; order Lachnospirales; family Lachnospiraceae; genus Mobilitalea. The sequence continues at coordinate 29,864 of JAEWMZ010000051.1, read as the reverse complement.
AAAAACATCAAATGCATCCAAAGCTTTCATAAATAATGAATGCTTATCACCAAAGGTATCGTACAGACTCCTTTTATGGATTCCCATATGTTCCACCAGCTCGCTCATAGAAGTCTTCTCATATCCTTGCTTTAAAAATAATTCCATGGCTTTCCTTAGAACTACACTATCCTCAAATTCTTTACTTCGACCCATTTTGTTACCTCCTAAATCGCATTATACTCATTTGAGAACGATCGGTCAAGTATTTTTTCAATTTATATCTTCCTTAAATAAGGGTAGCCGCCAAAGGTGCTCTTAGTTTATGCTATCACTGCCTTTCGCGACACCCTCCCTTATATCACAATAAGCTACGAGTGGTTTTGAATCAGACCAATGGCGTGATTTAAAAATCCTTTGATCGACTCCAATTGATCACTCGGCAGATCCCCAAGGTAATTAAAAAGTGCTCTGTCGTGTTCATCGTGATACTTCTTATGCTCACAGTAGGCTATTTGACCCTTTTCTGTCAGGTACAGCAGACTTCGTTTTCTGTCCTCCTCATCCTCCTCCTTGGTAATCAATCCCCGTTCGCTTAACTTTTGCAGCGTCTTATGAACCACAGGCCGGGTGATACCAAATTTACGAGCAAGCTCAGCACTGTGAATACCCGGAAAATCACCAATCATTTTAATGATGTGAATCTCCCCCCGGTAGAAGGTCATATCCTCACTGCCAAAGTTGAGGATGTTCGTTCTGCTATTAGCAATTTGCTCCGTCAGTTCAATAAATGAACGAATGACATCGCCGGAAGAAGCCTCAGAGACTATGCCTCCCTTACGGTAGAACTGCCCTTCATACCGTTCATCTCCCAAGCGGTCGGTGGTTATAAGTCCTGCAGCTTGTACCGCCTTTGCAATCTCCTGGCTGCTGGGTGGAAGAGGAAGGCCGCTAAGGAAGCCTGAGAGCCAGCTGAGTATATTCGCCGGAGCATTGTTCTCATGATCTGCGTACTGGCCGACAATCAGTAAGTATCCTCCCTCGGTCAGGGAAGCAGATAATTTAAGAATAAAATCAGACAAATCACCCTGTACAAAGTTTAAGATACCGGATGCGATAATCACATCATAAGGACCGTCGATCGGATCTGTATTAAAATCTCCGGCGATAACATCAACCCTCTGCTCCTCCTGATGCTGACGAACAATATCCCTTGTGACCTCCGCTACCTCAGGAGCTTCGAAAATCGTTGCCCTGCTGTTGGTAAAGTGCTTTACAAATTCAATCGCTAAGATACCCGTCCCACCGCCCAAATCCAAAATATGAAGCGGCCGCTTTGAATCGGGATACAGCTTTCTCATTTGAGCCAAAAATGCTTGTAGACGTCCGGTATACATCTCAGGGGTAGACACTCTTGCCATCTCTGAAAAATCATAAACTGGTGCTGTTAAAGGATTTACAGACTTCAGCTTTTGCTCCAACTGGGTCAGAGAAGTCATATTCTCCCGGAAAAGCAACGCTTCCCCTAAGAAAACCTCACTGTTTCGGGATAAAAAATCTTTTGTTTCCGGTGTGTTTATGTAAAAATCTCCTTGCCGGTTTACCCAGCCGCAGGAAGTCAGCGTCAAAAGCAATAGTTCAATTTGCCTTCTGTCAGAGTTCAGTGCCACCGCCACTGCATCCGCTGTTTGCGGCGTGTCCAGATGGGAGAACACATTCAGTCGGATAGCCTCAAAAAGCAGCTGCGCCTCCTGGTAATTATGCATAATTTTATAATATCGGTTTGGACTGTTTTCCATATTATACATTCCCCGAAAATCCTCCTTTGTTCTTTAAATAACATCAAGTTAGTCATCACTAATCATTCGTTAGTATAGCATACATTATCTAGCAATGTCAAGCAAACATTCAAGGGATACTTGACCCAATGCCATCGATCAGGCCTCCAAAAGGAAATCGGCAGCTTTTTAAAAGCTATACTTTCTAGTAAAAGTCCAGCCACTCCTCAAAGGTTATATTAATTGACACTAATCTGTGTCTGCGAGAAATTACGCCATTGTTTTACTACTTTTATTTATTATTTGCTTTCTTTTATTATTTATTTTCTTTTACCAATGACTTAATGCGCTTGACAACGCTATGAACATATGTTACTTTTAACATATGTTCATAGTATCATTATTATTATTGATAAATGAACATATCAGTATAATTATGGGACTAGAATATAGAAAGCCTCATAAACGGATACCATATAAAAATGCTGATGAAAGAATTCACGATCTATTAAAGGTCGCGATAGACAGGAGGAAGAGGAATATGAACAATCCAACAATATATAAATCTGAGACAGGGCGAATTGCAGTGTTAAATGCCTATGAAACACTGCTAGCAAAGTGGCCTGTTTCCTATGAGCAGCTCGTTGTCCCCACACAGTTGGGCAATATCTTCGTGCTGCAATGCGGGGAGAAAAACCGGCCTGCAGTCATCATGCTGCATGGCTCAAGCTCTAATTCTGCTATGTGGTCGTCCTCCGTCAGGGAGTTATCACAAACACATTGTATCTACTGCATCGACATCCCTGGAGAGCCGGGAAAGAGTGTTGAAAAGCAATATCCGCTGACTGATGATTCTTATATAAACTGGCTGGACGATGTAATCGGAGGTTTGGGGCTGTCAACTGTGGAACTGGTCGGTATCTCGCTGGGCGGCTGGATGTCGGCAGCTTATGCAATCCGTTATCCGAAAAAGGTGAATAAGTTGGTATTACTCAGCCCTTCCGGAATCGGGGGGCAAAAAACTTCTTTTATACTAAAGGCTATTCCTCTCCTGCTGCTGGGTGAAAAAGGGAGAGAAAGAATCGCTCGCTCACTGTATGGAACTCAATCCGTATCGGATGCTGCTATCCAATATACGACGTTTATCGCAGAGCATTTCAACCCCAGAACAGGGAAGATTCCTGTGTTTTCTGATGAGCAGCTGCAGCGGTTAACAATGCCTATACTGTGTCTTACAGGAGAAAAAGACGTAATGCTAAGTTCTGCACAAACTGCTGAAAGAATTCACACACTACTTCCACATGCTGACATGCGCGTGCTTCCCGGTGCAGGACACGCACTGGCAGGCTTTGAAAAAGAATTTACTTCCTTTTTATGCAATCGCTAAATATTCAATCTTTATGGATAGATTAGGGAGGATTGGAAGATTATCAAACAAGTAACAAAATTTCATAAGCTGAAGATAATTAAAGAATGTGAGCGTTTATGATATGAGAAGTAATATCTCACCTGGAAACAAACTCGTAGATAGCGAATCTCCTCTCATGGCCATGATCCATTGCTAGTTGCGATAACAATATGCTTTTCTTAGAAGTTTACATCATGAAAAACAAAAAACAGAACCTGCTGTAATTCCGGGGATATGTATTCCCAGTATTATAGCAGGTTCTATTTTACGATTTAAAGTTCAAACTCAGATCTCAGGATAGCATATTGATAGGTATCCTTCCATATAGGCTTACCCTCTTCATCGGTAAAGAAATAAACATTCTGGAGTAATGTCCCTTCTCTTCTCATACCAACCCGCTCAAGTAATTTCCAGGAATTCGGATTTTTCGGGTCACACATGGCGATCATCCTCCAGATTCCGAGTTCCTTAAACCCATATTTCATTAGGGCAAGTAGCCCTTCCGAGGCATACCCGTTTCCCCAGTACCTTTCATTAAATACGTAACCTACTTCCCATGTATTAAATTCTCCCTCTGCAAGATAGTAATTACCGATAACCTTTCCGTCTTTTAGACACACGGCAAGAAATCTATTGTCACTGCTCCGCCTCTTCGCTTCCGCATAGGCTTCTTCTCTCGAAAATGGTTTATATGGTTCAAATTCCAGTACCTTCGGATTGGAAATATATTCATAAAAATCCTCACCATCATTTTCTGAAAAATTACGTAGGATTAAGCGGTCTGTTCTTATTTCCTTCACATTAGTCACCTCTAAAATACACTTATTTGATATTCAATATTTTATATACTCAGCTTAAACAATAAATCCATAGGTCAAAAGACCTTGCAGTTTTTCTAAGACAGCTTGATCGTTATCAAATATCTGTCCAAACAATTCCTTGAGCTTCTCCTGCCTTTCTTTGTCGAGCATCATTTTTTCTTTTACAGCTTTAACTTGGCAAAAGCATCTGCAAATGCAGTATTTATAGGTTCCTTTTCTTCCTTCTGTGCCTGATTCAGATACTTTGCAACATCCTTTTTGCTAACACCGGCACCTTCTTTTTTCCGTCTCTCCTGGAAGGCTGTCAATTTTTCCTTATGGCCGCAGGTACAGGTAAAAATCTGACTATCCCCCCGTCCTGCCAGCTCCATCTTTTTATGGCATACCGGGCATCTTGCATTACTTGTTCTGGCAATGGTCTCTCTGTGTCCGCACTCTCGATCCTGACACACTAACATTTTGCTATTTTTCCCGTTCACTTCCAGCAGATTCTTACCGCAGACCGGGCATTTCTTATTTGTCAGATTATCATGCTTAAATTTACCCTCATTGCTTTTAATTTCAGAAACGATCTCTTTTGTATAAGACATCATCTCCCTCATTAGATCCTGTTTCTTTAGATTTCCTTTGGCTATTTTGGCTAACTTCATTTCCAGGGATGCGGTTAATTCCGGTTTCTTTAGGTCTTCCGGTACTAACTCCAATAACTGCTTTCCCTTGGAGGTGATAAAGATATCCTTTCCCCTTTTCTCCATGAGAAAGGAGTTGAACAGCTTCTCAATAATATCTGCCCGGGTTGCCACCGTTCCGAGGCCTCCGGTTTCTCCCAAGGTTTTAACCAGCTCCTTGTCTTTTTGCTCCAGGAAGTTAACAGGGTTTTCCATGGCGGATAAAAGGCTTGCTTCGTTAAAGGGAGCGGGCGGCTTTGTTTTTCCTTCTGTCATTATAAATTCAATAGGCTTCAGGATTTCATTCTTATTTACTTTTGGTAAACGTTCATTTTCTTTCTCTTCGTCCACGAAATTCTCGTATACCTCTTTGTATCCCAAGGCCTTCGTGATTTTTCCCTTTGCTATAAATTCTTCTTTTTCCACCTGTACCTTAATCGTGGCTTCCTCATATTCATAAGGTGGATATAGCACCGCAAGGAATCTCCTTACTACCAAATCATAAATCTTCTTCTCGTCGGTACTCATATTCTCAAGACTAACATATTGCTCCGTCGGTATAATAGCATGATGATCACTTACCTTCTGATTATCTACAAAGGAAGAATTGGTGACAATTGGCTTTCTAGCTAACGTTCCAGCCAGCTTTTTATAAGGACCTACACTGATTGCCTCCAGCCTCTCTTTCAAGGTTCCTACAATGTCAGTTGTCAGATATCTGGAATCTGTTCTGGGGTAGGTTAAAACTTTATGATTCTCATACAAACGCTGCATGATATTTAAGGTTTCCTTCGCTGAAAAATCAAAGCGCACATTTGCATCTCTTTGAAGCTCAGTTAAATCATATAATCCAGGTGAATAGGTCTTTTTCATGACAGCATTCATCTCGGACACAATTCCCGTCTTCCCTTTTAAGGCTTTTAGCAGTTCCTCCGCTTTTACTTTATCAAAGGTGGTACTGCTCTGGGATTTTTGATCTTTCCAGGTCAGGGTCATTCCGTTCACTTTCCCAATAAGCCCATAATAAGGAACCGGTATAAACCTTCTTATCTCTTCTTCCCTTTTTGCAATCATTGCCAGGGTAGGTGTCTGAACACGTCCACAGGAAAGGCTGGCATTATATTTGCAGGTAAGCGCTCTGGTGGCATTCATTCCCACAATCCAGTCAGATTCTGCTCTGGCAACCGCAGCCTGATAGAGATTCTCGTATTCTTTCCCCTCCTTTAGGTGAGAAAAGCCTTCTCGTATTGCTTTATCCGTAACTGAAGAGATCCATAATCTCTTGACCGGTTTTTTGTTATTCACTTTTTCCAGAATCCATCTAGCCACCAGCTCACCTTCGCGGCCCGCATCCGTTGCAATGATAATATCCGACACATCACTGCGATGAAGCTGTGTTTTCACCATTTGATACTGTTTCCCCGTCTGTTTTATTACAACTAATTCAAACTTCTGAGGCAGCATTGGAAGATGTTCCATTTTCCATTCTTTATATTTCACATCGTACACTTCCGGATCAGCTAGTGTAACCAGATGTCCTAAACCCCAAGTGACAATGTACCTGTCTCCCTCCAGTGCACCATTCATATTTTTGGTACATTTCAAAACTCTTGCGATATCTCTGCCCACGGAGGGCTTCTCTGCAATTACTAATGATTTCATATATTGCTCCTTTTATCTTCTCTATGTTGGTTCACTTTATCTAAATTTCCTCCTCAGAATTCCAATTCTTTCATTCCTATGCGCAGATAAAACATATTCCAATAATTCAAATGTTCCTTTCAAGCTGCACCTCCTTTATCAATTATTTTATGGTTAATAGTAAAATAATTCAATCAATACTTTTTACTATCCAGAACAAATTGCATTGTCAGCACCTTCTCTTGCTTCTATATTTTATAATCATTGCTGCTGTCATATCCTTTTGATTAAAAGAGTTTTATATTTACAGGTTTTTGATGACCTTAAGTTCAGAATTAAATGCTAATTAGTAACAGCTTTACTAAAGATCCTTTTATAATTAGGTGATACTTTCGTTAGGAATAAAAATATATTTAAAATTGCAATACTTCCAAATATGATTCTAAATGGAATATCTGAACACTGAATTCCAGTCGCAATTCCATTAAGGTCTCCGCCTCCACCAATAAACAATGTTAGTGTGGATATATAGATCGGGTCAAGCAGCATAAAGCATAATGTAATATAGTAAAAAGCAATCAGCATCGCTCTGCTTTTTAATTGATAAAGATATGGTGAAAATGCTAATAGGTACCCGATGACTATAGTAACAATACTACTCAATCCGCTGAATAAAGCTAATCTGATACCGTCAAGTCCAGGATTTGTGACAATCTGGATACCCCAAATTCCCACTATCCGAATCCTCTCAAAAACGCCAAACAATAAAGCTAACAATAAATGTGTTCCTTCATGAATGATATAATAACTAATGATAGCTATAATAATACCTGTCCATTGTTTCATTGATTTCAACGCTCTACGATTCATATAGTCTCCTTTTTATACTTGGTATAGTTAGGTCATTGCGAAACTCATTAACCGAAACTATTTTATGAAGCTATTGTATATACAGCAGACAATGTTTCGAAGCGGAAGCTAAGCCCGAAGGAAGCGTTGGAGCGAAGAAATAGTGTTTGCTGTGTATTCAATGCAATAATTATATCGCTTCTCAATTGCCTACTTGGTATAGTGTAAAAAACCCTTGAATATGCTTTTCAATTAGCTTTAATGCTTCATCTTCTTGTTCAATATTCGTGTCATATCGGAAAAGAAGTACAAAGATAGGCGAATAAAAGTGCAGCGCCATTATCTCAGGATCGGTACCATGAATTCTCTTCTCCTTCATTAACTGCCGAAAAACTTCGGTTTGATAACGCAAGGTCTTTTCCAGAAACATCTCCTTAAACATAGTGTTTAATTCCACGCTTTTGTATTGTTCAATGATCATCATCTTGCGGAATTTTGATAATATCTCATCCTTCAGATAAAAAGAAAAGTATCTACAGTAAATTTTCTGTATAAGATCGATAGAAAAATAGGTATCATCCGCTTCTTCCTGCCCGGCTGTAATCATCAATTCCTGCTCAAATTGATGGATCCGCTCAGCAGATCTTTGAATGATAGTATCAAATATCGCTTGTTTATTTTTATAATGCTTATAGATTGCACTTTCTCGTATTCCAACGGCTTTGGTAATGTCTCTTACAGATACACTGCTATAACCATGTACAGAAAAAAGTGCGAGTGCCTCGCTTAAAATTCTGTCTTTTGCCGACATATCAATCTCCTTTTACAAAAACAGGTGAACAGTTGTTAACCACATTATAGTTAACAACTGTTCACCTGTCAATCCTAATTTTTTACTTGTTTATTTCTGTGCAACCGGAATCCATATTTCAGCATGGTAACCTGTTTGTGCATTTCCAAAATACATCTCCATATCAAAATCACAATCCGCATGCTCATAGCTTGCTACCGGAAACCACTCAGAATAAATTCTTCCCCAAACTTCATGCAGCTTTTCATCATCGCTATCACTTTTCCATTCGGTTTGAAATATTGCCCAAATCTGCTTTGGTATGGCTAGGGTCTTATACTCTGGGGAAACGAATTGATCCTGCTTAACACATCCAAGCATATAGGACATATCCCCATTTGGATTATGGGAATATGTTACACCGGCATCTAACAGCTCCCCTACCTTTTTGCCAGCTGCTTGAACAAGTGCTTGGCATCGTCCGTCCTGTCCACATGTGCTCCAAAACTCAGGGATATCTTTGTAGCATTGACCATTAACGACAGTTGTTTTTAACTCAAGTCCAAATATCTCAAACGGTTCTTTCTCTTCAATACGATAATTCATCTCGGACACTCCTTTTATTGATATTGAGAAAGTCATTTTCGGAAAAGCTTTGAGTGAAACACCAATATCGCGTGCTGACATCGGCATAACACCATGGAGGTTTTTGAATGCACGACTAAATGCTTCTGGTGATTCATATCCGTACTTAACCGCTACGTCAATAACTTTGATATTGCTGGTTTGCAACTCAAAGGCGGCTAAGGTCAACCGTCTGCGTCTGATGTACTCAGATAACGGTACGCCTGTAATGAATGAAAACATCCGTTGAAAATGGTATGTTGAACAACAAGCAATCCTTGCCAGTTTATCGTATGAAATTTCATCCGCCAAATGCAATTCAATATAGTCTACTGCATTGTTCATCCTGTCAAGCCATTCCATAAAACTCCTCCCTTCGAGATTCATATTAACATATTGAAAATTCTGGAACCTTGCATTTGATGCACCAAATAATCATGTATATACTTTTGGAAATCCAGATAACAACTAATATAATCACTAATTTTATATGTTTTTTAAGATATCCTACATACTTTGCAGAGATAGCTCAAGCTATCGATGGAACGTATTTTTATAATAAATAATATCTATGTTATGTCCATCGCACTTCTTTATGAATATACCAGAAGAAAACCTAATTTTGCTATTTACCTTTCTTTTTCCCAGCGGCTGCAAGGTATATGATAAATTCCTCTTCACCATCTAACTGAAAGAGGTTATCTACAGCCTCCTGATCATATATGCCAACTGCGCAAACACCTAAATCCACAGATTCACCCGCCAAATAAAGATTCTGACAAACATGTCCAACATCAATTAATATTTTCTTATGGGCAGACACATCATATTTCCATTCAGACCGGTAAGGCGTTGTACTCCAGGCAAAGGTGACAGCAGCTTTCTTCGCAAAATGAGGCACAAAAGGCTGCTCTAATGTAATATCATCCAATCTCTTATCAATATCATCAAATGCACTCATAAATATTAGCATATGCTCGATCGGGAGATATCGATAAATTCCTTTTTCCAGGCCTACTACCTTCATTACGAATAGGTAAGTTTCGAAAGAATGAGTTGCTCCGCTACAGGGAACCGTCCTTAAGGTCATTCCTGCTTTATTTACCCCGGTGATGCCTTGCGTTGCCCATAAAAGATAAGATAATTCTTCCAGGCTAATTGATTCCTCACTATAGAGACGAACACTTCTCCTGTCCTTGATACATTCGTATATATTCTGCTTTCTTAGATTCTCTTCATTTACAGGGGGTAAGCTTATCCTATGAGCGTTAGGAGCATACGGCTTAACTCCGATTGGTTGTGGCTCTCCCTCCATTTTGTCTGTCTTAATATTTTTAAACTGATTAAAATTGGATTTTAGAAAGTTTCTCTCTGCTTCATATCTTGCCATAGTTTTCTCTCCTTGTTTTCTTTGTCATGATTAAATATACCAAATTCAGCAAGATTTACTGTTGCCTAGGCTACTACATTATCCAATCTTAAAGGTAAATACTTCGTAATTTACTGCTAAATTAAATTCAAATTTTCAAAATGGACATTAAGCGGACATATTTTCGCAGTGCATCTGCCTTACTCATGACGGGAGATATCTATATCTTCTTTGTCATCCTGAAATTTGTTAAAGTAACACCCTGTCTGATGACAGTATTTTCATTCCTCACTACATATCCCCGCTTCTCAAAAAAAGGTCTTGCCGTTATGGAAGCGTAGGTTTCAAAACAAAATACATCACTTTGCCCCATCCGTCGTTCTAATTCTGTTACGAGTGCCGTCGCTATTCCAATCCCCTGATAATCCTTATGAACGAAAAGCTTATCCAGATAACCGCTTTGATCCATATCCGCAAAGCCCGCGATGCGGTTGTTATCCATCACAGCCACGAGAGTGGTATGTGCTAAGAAGGAGCTATTCCACTTGTCCAAATCCACATTTCCCGTCGCCCATGCGTTACACTGTTCTTGTGTATAATCCCTTGCATTGATCACATGAATCGTATCGTAAAAGAGCTGTGCCAGTAAAGCACAGTCCTTCGGTTCGTATTCTCTGATTAACATTCCGGCTCCTCCTCATAATGCTTCAGCGCTTTACAGCGAATTCTTACATAATCAGCATGCCACTTGCCGTTATAAAACAACTGGCTTCTCAGCCTTTGAACAGTTTCCCATATAATTTCATCTTGCTCAGCATCGGAGATATTATCAAACGGCGTTTTTACAAACATTCGAATCCAATCGATTAAACCATTTTCGCCTTGCAGCTCCGTCATACGGTCAAATAGTACAGCATAGATTACTTTAAATCCCGCCTGTTCCAGTAACGCGGAATATTCACCGATGGTTGGGAAGTAAAAGGGGTGTTGATAAACGAGTCCTCGCTTTTCAAATTCCTCTTTTAATGTGCCATGAATCAGTGCATTATTACCATGTCCTCCAAATTCAAATACGAATTGCCCGTTCGGGTTGAGGGCTTGATAGACGCATCGTAATAAATCAGTTTGTTTCTTTCTCTCGATCCAATGAAAAACGGCATTAGAAAATACAGCATCAACAGATTCCGACAAATGAAAACCAGTGGCATCTCCTTCTATAAAAGAAAGCCCCGGATAATTCGCCCTTGCTACTTGCAGTAAATCGGCAGAGGCATCCATACCGAGCGCAACCATTCCCTCCTCTGCGAGCTTTTTCGTCAAAGCACCATTTCCACATCCCAAATCCAGTACGGTAGTCGCTCCTCTTTTATCAATCAATTCTATTAAATCATTTCCATATTGATGTACGAAGGAGAAGTCCTTCGTATATTTTTTTGCATCCCATTTGATGTTCAAGGGCAATATCCTCCTGTCTTTCTATTATAATTATTGGTTCCTTCTAATCTCAATGAAATAGTTTATAGATTCGTTTAGCCAAAAGCAGTATTTGATCATATCTAGCAATTATTTAAGATAGATTATACATCAATAGCCATAGTGAGTTCAAATGTTTTATCTAGAGGATTTTGCAAATATAGGTTTTGTTTTTTAAAATTAGACAAAAGGCTGACGGGAAATTCCCGTCAGCCCTTTGTCTAATTAAATGAACTGTTGTAAGTATTATATCCTTATTTTATTTACCACACCTTCTTTTGCGTTACTTCAGCCCTTGCAAATGGCCCAGGAATTGCATAAACCCCGCGGTGATCACCGAAGTAATCTCTGTCGAACACAATATCCGTGCCATCCGGATTCTCGAATCGCTCCTCCGGCTCAAAGGCCTCTCCAAGAATATCACTATTGATAATTCCGGCTTTGAAGCCGTCCAGGAATTCGTAAACATTGGTATCAATTCCATATTCACCGTCTTTTTCAACTAGCTTAACATAGATTTCATGTTCTTGATCGATCAGGCAATTAGCTTCGTTCTTCCACTTCGTTGCACCATTAAAATAAGCGTTTCCGTCTATCCACACAGGAAGGTAATGGAAATGATATTCCTGGAGCTTGAACATGTTCGGATAAGGATCTTCCATATCGAATAATTTAATCCACTCCTCATAGGCCGGGTACTCATCAAATACGCTGTTCCCTACCACCTGGTTATCCACCATCATAAAGCCCATATCTTCCTTTGCTTCTACTTCAACCACCGGATTCTTTTGAACAAATATATTATTATATACTCTGTTATCTCCATGCAAAATTGTCATGAAACCAGAAACCTCCGTGCGGTGGGGGATATGATACGGTGTATATCGGGGCTGATTCACGCCATTTACATTCATGTCCGTTCCGCCTCCAACTGAAGTAAATGCACCTAAGATCAGATTATGAACGCAGGCTACGCCTTGTGTCGCAATACGAACAGCCGCCTTAGACATCAAGATATTATTATCAATCAAGGTTGGTCCATGCCCAACTTCGATAAAGATATCCTCGCTCATCATTGTTCCGGGAGCCTTCGGTGTATTCGCCGGAGTTTCATTATCATGCATCAGATTCTGTGTGATTCGTGTTCCCTGTGCCTGCCAGTCGCACCAGATTCCCATGGTTGAGTGGTGAATATGGTTGCGGCGGAAGGTAACATCGATTGCGGCGTGAAACTTAATTCCGGCAATTTCAGCACCTGCGAGCTGCATCATATTGTTGATATGATGAATATGATTGTCCTCAATGATACTAAAGACACATCCCATACGGCCAACAATACCTGTTTGCTCACAATGATGAATGTTACAGCGGCGAATGATATGACTGCCAATCGTTTCCTTTGTCCAGCCATGATACTGACCTCGGCAGACCGCATCACGTTCCATCTGTGTTGCGCTTTTCACATGCTTTACCGTAAAGTAATGATCATTCTCCGGATCGAAATATTTACCGAGAGAGATGCCACTGCATTTGCTGTTACTGATCTCGCAATCTTCAATGATCCATCCCTTAGACCAATGCGGTCCAATCATTCCATCCTGATAGGCTGCCGGTGGAGCCCAATTGGTAGCCGCCTTATTTATATGGAAGCCACTTACTGTAATATAAGACCTTCCGGTTTCAGAAGGTAAGAAACAGTTTTTGCGAACGTTAATCTCTACGTTCTCCTGGTTCGGATTGCACCCCTGGAAGTTGGCATAGATGACTGTCTCATTTCCCTCCTGCTTGGTATACCATTTATAGATAGAAAACTCCGGTTCCCAGGAGGGCGCATAAAGCTCACCTTTCACACATTCCTCCAACGTCTGTGTCTCATAGAGCATACAGTCATTTAAGTATACCGCACCGGTATGACAGGTTGGCTCCCCCATATACCAGTCTCCATAAACCAGCGTGGTGTAAGGATTATAAGCACCGAATACGCTATTATTAATCCGGCATACCCATACATTATCCTGGTAATTCTCCCAGGTTTTGATCTCTTCTGCTCCTGTGATTACTGCTCCGAGAGGCTCTATGCTCTTGTAGGTAATCCGCGCATCCTCTTCTCCTGCATTCTTCGGATTGACATATTCTCTGTATACTCCCGGCGCAACCAAGATTTCATCACCTGGCTTTGCAGATTGCGCTGCGTCGTTAATGTGTTTATAAGGCATTTCTTTGCTGCCGTTTCCCTGTTTTGACGCTGCAATGTCAACATATAATTTCATTCTTATATCCCTGCCTTTCACTTTTTGATGGTCTATTCACAATGCGAATATATTATACTCGCTTTGTGAATAGACCTGAATAAATAGTGTGAAATGCAGAGCATTTCACATCCGGAATTGAGCGACCTAAAGGTCGAATGTCCGTTAGTTTGAAAGCGACTTTCTTTCTAACTCTATCTCTCGCATTTCATATTACACACTAGCTTTTTCTTGTTCCTTTGCGTTTACCTCTTGAACATTTAATTTAAAATAAATAAGTAATACAATGATTCCGGCGATCAACGGCACGCCAGCGAACATAAATGACAGCATATTGTTTACAGAAGCCGCCTGAACCAATTCCTGAGCATTAAAGCCGGATGCCTTCAAAAGCCAACCACTGATTGCTGTTCCAAGTCCACCGCCAACCTTCATACCAAACGAAGTACAAGAGTACATACTTCCATCAATTCTCTTTCCTGTCTTTCGAAATGTATATTCTGAGGCCTCCGCAACCAGGGCATTAAAGGTTCCACCCAAGGAGCAGCAGGTTAGGAAGGATAACGCAAAAAGAATCAACATAAGAGGAATATTCTTCGTCAGTACAGCTGCAATGAATGCGATTCGTACCACTACATGGAGGCTGAAGGAACCAAGACTGACCGTACGGATACTATGGAATTTCTTAATCAGGAAAGGTACCAGGATCAGACCAATCACACTGGCAATGGAAGATGCGGTTGCAAACTCTCCAAATTTATTTCCATCACCGAGCACATAGATACAGAAGTAAACAGCACCACCCATAGAGATTGCCATACTCATGTAGAAAACCGTATACAGAACTGCGAGCATATCGAAGTACTTGTTCGAAAGCAGCAACTTCATCGCTTCAAAAAAGCCAACTTTCTCCGGTACAATGTCTGTTACCGTATCATTTAAAACCTCTTCCGGAAGTTCCTTTACAGAAAATACAGAGAAGGTATTTATAACAAGACCAACCACTGCGAAAATGATTGCTGTTACTTTCCATCCGGGAGCTCCACCGCCGAAATACTCCACTAATTTTAAAGTATAATTAGAAACAACTAAATTTCCCAGAGTGGAACCGATGAATCGAAAGGTACCCAGCTGTACACGCTCATTTCCGTTCTTTGTGATCAAAGCAGTAAGCGTGGAATAGGAAATATTATTAGCGGTATAGAATACAGCGTTTAACAGTGTATATGTAATAAAGAAATAAGCATACTGTGCTGTCTCTCCCATTCCGAGCGGTGTGGCAAATATTAAAATCAGACAAATTGAATTACCAATAAAGGAGCCGAACATCCAAGGACGGGCTTTTCCCATCTTGGTATGAGTGCGGTCTAGAATACTTCCAAATAGGATATCTGACACACCATCTAGCAGTTTTGAAGCCAGGATCAAAGTTCCAACAATTGCCGGGTTCATACCTACGGTGTTCGTCAGATAAATCATAACGAAGCTAGACAACAGTCCAAATACCATATTCGCCGCAAAATCTCCAGTACCATAACCAAATTTGTTCAATACATTTAAATACTTCTTCTCTCCCATAACAAACCTCTTTCTAATTGCTTGATTTTTTTAACTTGGATTTTTTGTATTTTGCTTTTGTAGATTGTTTTCTGTAGTTTGGATTTTGTAGTTTGGATTTTTCTAAGCGCTTAAAAAATTTCCGTTTCAAATTTCCGTTTCATTGTTACTGCATTTATGTTATCATCAATATCAACCAACAGAAATATCTGAAACAACACATAATCATATAAAATGTAACCAAATCAGACATGGAGGTTATATGAAACATCAAACAACGCAAGATCGTCCAAAAGATAGCAAACTTTCTCAGGATAACTTCCTAAAAGACCTGGGAATACAAAAATCATTTTTAAAATTCCGTAATTTCGGCAGTTCCGTTTTTGAATATCTGGAGATTGGCATGCCCTATATGATTCTCTATGAATCTGTCACAACAGCACAGGACAATGCCGTTACCTTTGAATTTACGGAAAGCCATAATAACTATATTTATTCCACACGAAGCGCTCTTGAAGTTCTCGGAGAACGACCGCTGCATGCCCATGACTTCTATGAGCTGACAATTGTTCTTTCCGGAGAGGTTACCATTCAGATCGAGGATGAATTCGTTACCTACCATGCCGGTGACTGCTGTCTTTGCAACCGAAATATCCATCATCGAGAAGTTCAAGATCATGATTTTGAACTTCTTCTATTCATGTTCAAGGAAGAATATATTAGGTCAATCCTGGAAGAAGATGTCCTTTATGATGATTCCGGTAATGTATATTTGAAAGATAATATTTTTCACCGGTTATTTCAAAAAAATGAAAAAATAAGTATCTACACCGCTAAGGAGTATATTGATTTTCGTATTAAAGAAAAATTTGACCAGAATGGGTTCTTTACCATCATAAATGCGATTTTAAAAGAACTCAGCGAAAAAAGAACCGGCAGAAGCTACCTGATCAAAGGCTACTTCTGTCGGTTCCTGGAACTATTGACGGATCCCGCAAGGTATCAGGTTTCGTCCCATCAAGGAAAACTCTCCAGAGAGGAAGAACTCGTTTATCGCATTTCTATGATCTTGGAGGAATGCCATGGACATATCTCCAATGAAGAATTGGAACAGCGACTCAATTACAACAGTGAATATATAAACCGTATCGTAAAAAAAAGAATTGGAAAGAATCTTTCCGAATACAAAAGAGACTTCCTGTTAAAGGAAGCCTGTCATTTATTGTTGAAAACAGATCTTAAAATCAGCGAGATCTGTGAAACCCTTGGCTATTCCAATCGAAGCTTTTTTAATAAATTTTTCACGGAACAATATGGTATTACCCCTTCAAAATATAGGGCAATTCACCGCTCTGAGTAAAAATGAAGGTACCACACTTCATTAGCTGGGAGAATTGTATCAATCAAAGCTTCCTTAAATTTATCTTGAAACTATTTAATATACCATCCTTATTTTCACCATAAGCAAGGGTTAAGATCAAGTCACTAATCTGTTTCTTTGTACCCTCAATCAAGTTAATACCCACAAACCGTCCTTTTACGCCTGAAGTTAAGTTAATATGGAATTCGTGAATAAGATTGTCGATCAATCGCATCTTTTGCCGGTAATCATAAGCCTTTTCCCAATCAGTAATAAATGCGTTGAAGATATGGGTTGCTGCTCCTGATGGCATATTCTCCTTTCGGAAGCTGCGCATATAGTCACGGAATAGATACTGATAACCACAAGCGCACTGCATTAAGCCCTTCTTATAATTGAGCATGCTTTTGCAATGATGACATTTTAATTGTCCTGCCTCAATATCTAACCAGGTATCTCTGCCCTGGACACAACGTGCATATAGGGTAAAGCCGATTTCATCCACCAATTCTTCGTCTGGCAAGCCTTTCGAATCAGCTGAATAAAGCCGTATTAAGTCTCTCCTCGTAACTTTAGGTAACCATCGGTAACGGTTGAATTTTTCGGGAATGATTCTATCTGTCATAGCGGCTACTTCCTGTTTTTCACGCTCTACCCGTTGCTTTGTACGTTCGGTTTGCCGTGCTATTTTCTCAGCAGCCATGCTCTCATAGTTCGTTTTAAAACTGGGGTAACTGGTATCAACATGCAGAATTGCTTTTTCATAGCTTTTGGCATCGCAAACGACAATACCCTCGACATGAAATGCACCGTCTGCAATGGTTACTCCTGACAGCAAATACATGCCATTTCTTCCAAATCGAAATGTCCAGCCGTGCCTTATGGAAAAAACCGCAGGGGCACAGCCGACATTATAATCCTTTAATAAAACATCTGAGAACCGTGTGAAAAGAGTAAAAACCTCGTCAGAAAAATATGCCTTTAATTCATTGATGCCCGGACGATTCATGCGGTCATGATGGATTTCTTTCCAGTCCATGCGGTATATCATCCTTTCCGTTTCGTGAAAATTAGTAAATCAAGCTGTAGAGAGTCGTTTTATTGTCATTTTTATCACTTATTCTCATTATATCGATGCCCTAATGTGATGGCAAGACAAGATGGAAATAGCTTCCTGGATTAGCGGAGCGCGCACAGAATTTTCCTCTTTAGACTTCATACTCAAATTCCTGTTATTTTTTATACTTCTCTATTCAGCAATTCCGTTCAATATACCGGCAAGCTCCTCTGCATGGCTTATCATACACATATGATCACTTTTCACATAACGAAGATCCGTTATAGCAAGCTTGGCAGCAAAGGCCTCCTGTTGCTCTCTGGTTAAGGTTCTGTCCTCTGTACAGAGTATATAGGTCAGTCCGATGGGTAGAAGCTCTGTCCAGTCAGCCTTGTGGGTCAGGACGCAAACCGGCTCCGGCTGAAACTCCTGCTGCAGCAGATATTCCATATCTTCTTCTGAGGTAGTGTTGCAAAAATAATTGCGAAAAGTTTCTTCCAGCAGTTTCATGGGAATCCGGTCTGTCTCAGCCTGCTGCTTCACCCCCTCAATATTCCTTTGCCTTATCTCCTCTGAAAAGGAAGCAAGCGCCGTCTCTCCGTTCCCCGGCAGATTGGCTGCAAGAAATACCACCTGCTTAATTTTCCGGTTTCTTTTCGCAAGCTCACCTGCGATGAGTCCCGCCCCGGAATGTCCCACCAGGATAATCTCTTCCAGACCCGACTGACGGATTAGCTTTTCACTGTACTCCAATATTTCCTCAAAGCTGCAGTTCAGACGGTTTTCACTGGTATTAACCTCAATTCTTTTTGGTATGGTAACTGCTTTTTTCGTTAACCGCGGCAGCAGCTTTACCCATATCCAATCAGACATACCTGCTCCCGGTATTAAAACAAATCCTTTCTCCATACTCCTCTCCTTTTCTTTACTTCAACTTTAGGTAATTGCGAAACTCAGAAACTTAAGCTATTTGTATACAGAACATATATTGTTTCAAAGCGGAAGCTAAGCTCGAAGGAAGCACCCTTCTATAATCTTCAGTTCGAAGTATTCTCCCTTCTTACCATCCTCCGTATCAAATAAACTCCCTGTACGATAACAATCATACTGCAAATCATAGCCATAACAGCCTCTGCCTGATCACTGGCTGTTATTAGATCAAAGCCCCCATGCCAGATCAAAACAGGAATTACAGAATACCTGCTGCCGTTTGCTATCCACGCCAGAAGTACTGAGCCAAAGGTCAGACTGATTGCCCAGCCAAAGATTCCAGCTCCCATATGCACATAGGTCGGATTAAAGAAAAAAGCAGGAACATGCCAGAAGATCCATATAACTGCAACAATTAAGGAGCTTACACGAAGAGAGTATTTCTTTGTTAACTCAGGAAGAAGAAAGCCTCTCCAGCCGGATTCCTCCCCCAAGCCAAAGGTTGCTATCCACACCAGTGCTGTCTGCCACAACGCAAAGCCCGGCAGCTTTTCGGTCAGTCCGAAGCGGCCAAAGTCCGGCCAGACTCCCACTGCCAGCCGATGCGCCACAATCCCCACAATTCCGTAGACAATGGGCATCAGCAACGCGATTGCCAGCCATTTTTTCGGAAAGTGAAGAGAATAGGCTCTTCTAAGCCATGATTTCAGCCCCTTTCCACCTTCACAGAACAGCGAAGCCAGCACCGCACCCAGCAAGGGGCCAAAGGATGCCAAATAAAACTGTCCGGGAAGCAGAGGGATATCCAGCCGCAGCTGAAAATTCAACAACAGGGGGATCCACAGCGCCCACGAAATACCATAGGACAAAATTATATAAAGGGAGACTTTTTTTCGTAACATCTGTTTTCTTCCTCTCTGGCCGGAGCTTAATCAAATAACTGAACTGCCTTTTCCATACGTTCCACGATCGATACTTCGAACGGACATCGTTTCTCACAGGCCGCACAACGGATGCAGTCGGATGCGTTCGCAGAAAGCGTGCTATAATGAGCCTGAACTGTAGCCGGGACTTCTTCTTGCATAACCGCCAGGTCATACAGCTTATTCACCATTGCGATATCTATGTAAGCCGGACATGGCGCGCAATGTCCGCAATAGGTACATTGACCGGAATATGAATGATATGGCGCATTCGCTAGTACGGTTGCATCGGCTCCAAGTCCGATTTCACTGACACTCAAATCCGTTTTTCCCAATTGTCTTTACTTCATGATATCTTCCCTCTCTTTTCTAACTTAGTAACAAATATGATGTCGCTTACCATGATCTCAATATAAGTATATTAGCAGATTTTCACACAAAAGGAAAGAGCTTACATTGAGTAATCCCTTTCCTTTTCACAAAGTTTTTGTTGCAAATTCTTTCCTATCTGGATCGTATCATTTTCATCTCAATACTTGCTAATTTGTTTCCTTTCGCTCTCTAACTCTCTATACATTTTACGGTTAAAATAAAATGCAAAACCACCTAATAATACAAAAGAAAAACTCTTTGTAATAAGTGCCGGCAGTGGTATCTCGATACCTGAAGCTATCTGACAAAAGGTTTGTGGAAGCATCATAATTCCTACCACGATACAAAGCTTGAAAATGCATGCAAGTATGAGTGTCCCTAACGGCTTCTTCTTTCCTATCATATAAAGCGTCACAAAACATAGTACACTAATAATACCCATGTCCAATACATATGTAATATTTGTGGTATATACTCCAATGAGAGCTAGGGTTGTCCCCTTCACCATTGCAGGTATCACATCAGGTAACCATGCTACAATTAATGCAACTCCCGATAGACTTAAAAATACGCTAACTCCACTGGAACCACAGATCGCTTGTTGCAACGATATGTTCCTAATATGCCAAAACATTCCAAATAGCGAACAGGAGAACAATGCTACATAAACCAAGAATAATTGATTATAGGTTAAGCCAAATACAATACTTGCTGCATAATAAAGCACCACAGCATATGCAGATATCAACTTCAATTGAGCTATCGCGTCACTCTTCTTCATATAATTCAAATATGTAACTATAAACATAGGAATTACAATAAGTAAGATACATAGATCTGTTCCTATTGATGTGGGTGCTTGAAAATAACTGTCAAAAGCATATATTCCATAACCGTAAATTTTCACTGTAT
This sequence comes from Bacillota bacterium, assembly GCA_023392995.1. Taxonomy (GTDB): domain Bacteria; phylum Bacillota; class Clostridia; order Lachnospirales; family Lachnospiraceae; genus Mobilitalea. Next base: position 9,104 of record JAEWMZ010000051.1, on the reverse strand, counting down.
GCCCATACTGATTGACAAAATCATAAGCATAATTAAAATTCAAAGAAAGTATTCCAGCAATTGAAGTAATAGAAAGTAATATTATTATAGGGATAGCTAAATAGTCATATCTCTTTCTCATTCGATTAGTCCCCCTATATTTTGATCCATTTTCTTTAGTGTAGCTAACGTAACTTTAAGATCATCTCGCGTTATATCTTGATAAAGGCTGATCAAGAATTTGATTGAAGCCTCTTTCGATTCCTCTGCTACTTGTTTCATTTTTCCTGTTGAAACTAACAATAACTTTCTTTTGTCTACTCTATCTTGCTGGATAATAAGGTATCTATTTTTCTCCAACTGACTAGCCATTCTTTTAACATTCTGATAGGAACAACCAATTAATTCACCCATTTGCTTTAATGAAGGTGGCTCTATAAATAGTTCTAAAGCAACCATCAAGAAATGTTGTTTCATCGTGATATCAGAAAATGCCTTATCACCAAGTGTTTGAATACGATTACTAAGTGAAAATAACATTCCATAAATCGCATATTCTTCGTTATAATGATTAATATTCATAGTCCCTCCGCAAAGCATAACATATTATTCAATTAAATTATATAACATGTTATGTATTTTATCAAGACTAAATATTAACTAGTACTGCCTTTCGTTATTTTCATCTAATATCAGAACCAAATATGTACTGAGGTAAGGCGGAATAATGAGGTGTAGTGATTCCAAACTAATTAACGACAAGCGGCATCAGTGTAATAGTGGGTACAGAATTAAGTTAAGTTTATACAAGGTAGTTCTAACTTATCTTAAGAATCTCTAGTTGGAACTCAAATGAAACAGGTCTCCTTGCTACCTGTCTTATAATACTTAGGTTTCTTGATCAAAAAAATAAGTGCTGACATGATTGTATTCATATCAACACTTATAACAACAATTAAATCACTGTGAATTCCAGGCGTATTTTGTACGTTCCAAGATCCCGAGCCAGTGTGCCGTAGGGTATCCCAATGATACCCAGTTCATCATTTTTGATTTTCTCTTGCTAATGCATAACAATAACCAAATATTTGACCAATACCCATTCCCTCTTTGATTTTCTGGCGTACATCATCCGCACAGCTTGGCGGTACAATATTCTTAACAAGATTCCATAGCATTGTTTCTGTCATCCTGCGGTCAAAGTCAAAGGGTACGATATCACTTGTGCGCTGCATCCATTTTAACATTTCATTCTTTAAAATGTTAATTTCATCTGCATATTCTTTATTCTTAATCTGATTCGTTGTTTCCCTTGGATCTTTTTCAAGATCATAGAATTCATCCATTCCAGATATGCGGCTGATATATTTATATCTTTCATTCCGTATCATCGTTGCCTTGGCATGTGCATTATCATCTAACTGCGCCATCTTCTTCGGCCAGTATGTATCTTCTTTTCTCGCTGCTTTCCCTTCTTCATTGTGATACTCGTCACAATGCGTCTCACCCGGAAGTCTTCCTCCTTCACAGAAAGCATAATCACGTACTTTAACAGTTCTATCCTGAACAGCATTACGAAGGCTTCTGCCAAAATGATCATGTGTTGGTTTTACTCCCGCAAAATCCATTGCGGTTGCATAAAAATCAACCAGCTCTACCATAGAACTCGATACTCCGGCATCTACCGGTATATCTTTTGGGGGTTTTACTAAAAAGGGTACATTGGTCAGGCAATCCTCAAAGCAATTCTGGGTCTTTTCCGTCACTCCATAATCACCTGCATAATCACCATGATCGCTGAATACGAATATCGCACAATCATCATAAATTCCAGCGTTCTTTAAGCCATTCACCAATTCACCAAACTGATGGTCAACCTTCATACACATTCCTGCATATGTTGCACGAAGTTCATCCCATTCTTCTTCCGTTAATCCTTCCAGATTCTGATATTCATGATAGCTTTTCATCATATCTGACTTACCGCTGCACTCATTAAATTCGATTCTCTTCGGTAATTTCTTTCTGTCAATCGCTGAAAAATAAGGATCCTCAACCTGATAGGGCGGATGGGGATAGACCAATCCCAAAAACATACAAAGTGGCTTATCTCCCTCCTTCCAATCCTTTATTCTCTTGATCGCTGCTTCTACGGTTTCATCATCGGAATTCAGATTCTTACCGTTCTCATCTGTTTTTAACTGTCCTTCATAGTGAGAATAGTAGTATTTCCCGCCTGCTTCTCCTCTTATATTGGGGTTCACGCTTCCCGGTGAAGCGCTGCTCTCTCCCGGATAGAAGATCTCGTCCATATGCTCTTCCAGCCACCCGGGGTACTGACCTGCACACAAATCATTCCGGTTATTCATCCATACATGATAGCCGGATTCTTTTAATTCCTTAAAAAGACTGGTTTCACCTGGTCTTAATAAATATGACATAGTTCTATGCCCCGTTGTGTGAGGATATAAACCTGTGAATAAACTGCAGCGGCTTGGTACACATACCGGATTCTGACAAAATGCGTTTTCAAAGGATACAGCCTCCTGTTCTGCAAATTTATCAAAATTTGGTGTTATAGCTGCTGGATTACAGCCTAAATGATGAAGTGCATCTTTTCGCATTTCATCCGGATTAAATATGATAATATGTGGTTTTTTTGTTTCCATTTTTACCTCCGACATGATTCATTTCATTCATTTTGAAATGAATAAAACAAGTTCTTTTAAGCCTTATCTGCTGTGGCAGATCCCTATCCATATATACTATCATGAACATCAAGAAAAATAATAGAAAATAATGAGCCACTTATAGTAAAAAACACGGTTTTGTATTTCAGATTTTTCCAAATTATAATCTGAGATACAAAAACCGTGTTACTAGTTAATCTTAAGCAAATAGCTGAACTGCCTTTTCCATACGCTCCACGATCGACACTTCAAAAGGACAGCGTTTCTCACAAGCAGCACAACCGATGCAGTCTGAGGCATTGGCAGAAAGCGTATTATAATGTGCCCTAACCGTAGCTGGAATCTCTTCCTGCATAACCGCCAGGTCATACAGCTTATTCACCATCGCGATATCTATGTATGCCGGACATGGGGCACAATGACCACAATAGGTACATTGGCCGGAATAAGCATGATGTGGTGCATTGGCGAGTACAGTAGCATAGTCTTTTTGATCTTCTGTTGCCGTTTCATACTCAACTGCTGCATCTACATGCTCCGGTGTACTGCAGCCTGCCATTACTGTTGCCACAGCCGGACGTGTTAGCGCATAATGAAGACATTGAACCGGTGTTAATGCTACACCAAAGGGCGAATGCTCTGCACTAAATAATCTGCCGCCTGCATAACCTTTCATTACAGCAATTCCAACATTCTCACGTTCACAGATTTGATACAGCTCTTCCCGCTCCGGCGCAATACCACGCAGATTCTCATTATAATGTTCAACAAAAAGTTGATTAATATCTTCACTTGCAGGAAGCATATCAAAGGCTGGATTAAGACTGAATAAGACCATCTCTATTTCTCCAGAGAGTGCTGCCAGCTTTGCTACATCCGGATTATGGGTACTTAGCCCGATATGACGTATGGTTCCGGCTTGTTTTAACTTTCTTACATATTCTATGAATTCTCCATCCATAATTCTATGGAACTCCGCCGCTTCATCAACAAAATGAATCATACCAAGATCAATATAATCTGTTTGAAGTCGTGTTAATAAATCCTGAAAAGCTTCCTTTACTTTTTCTAATTCACGTGTTCTTACATACTGCCCATTCTGCCAGGTTGAACCAATATGCCCTTCTATAATCCATCGTTCACGGCGTCCCGCAATTGCAGCTCCAATATTGGTACGTACATTCGGCTCCGACATCCAACAATCCAAGATATTAATTCCATATGCTTCACTTCGTTCGACTACCGCTTTTACGTCTTCCGCATTAAGGCGTTCTAACCATTCAGCTCCAAGTCCGATTTCGCTTACACTTAAACCCGTTTTTCCCAATTGCCTGTACTTCATGTTATTTCCCCTCTCTTTTCTAACTAAGTAACAAAAATGATGTCATTTGCAATTATATATGATATAAATATACTAGCAGATTTTTACACAAAAGGAAAGACCTTACATCTTTTATTCACCTTCCATTTGACCAAATATAGCAGCAATTTCTAAATTATAGTAGACATAATTTTCATGTCAACATACTTATTAGCAGTTATATTACCTTATATGACAAATCAACTTGCAAAACCAATCATTTTTCAATATACTATTAATATTATAAAAAATGGGAGTTTTAGGTGTCAATCATGCTTACAATGATTACAATGATTCAATTTTTATTCATATACTCTGTGATGATGTTCATCACAACCTTTGTCTATATCAATCGAAGCAACGATAAAATCAATCAGGCGTTTTTAGCCTTCATGGGTGTTCTGGTCACCTGGATGGTTCTGAGTGTTGTGGTCGGCTATGAAGACACTTCTTACCTTCCACTCATTGTCAGTACCATCTATTGGTGGTGTATGATGAACTTTTCCGTATTTTTTTTGTTCTTTGTCTATCGTTTTATCCAGCGGAAATTAGATGTCCAGTATTACCTGCTTGTTTCCCTCAACACACTGACCATCTTCTCCCGCTACCTGTTTCCGATTGATTATTCCGAACCGTCCTTCTGGCGATTGTCCATTCCGATCGTTGCTCCCGCTATGACAATCAGCTTCAGCCTGCCTGCTGTTTATGCCTTATACCTTATTATTCGCCAATTTTTTGTGAGTAAAAACGCTCAACAAAAGGCTCAACTCAAAGTTATGTTTTTCGGGATTAGTCTTGCACTAATCGTCAGTGTCCTATCGGAATATGTTCTGCCCACTCTATTCAACGTTGTCGACCAACAGTCACTTATGTACCTCGCTATGCTGATTTTCTCCATGTCAATCTTCCTTGCCATAATGAAACATCGGCTGCTGAGTATTCGCACGGACTATATCTACCGAAAGATGTTCCTGAATTCGGGTGACGGTATTATCATCATAGACAAGAACAATAAAATAGTTAACATTAATAACGTTGCCAAAGAAATCCTGCAGGATGATAACATCGGTGTCGGCGATCTGATTACAAATTATATCAGCGACTACCGTTTCGACACAAACTATAACCGTCAGGAGAGCACTTATATAAGCGGAAAGAGAACGGTTTATCTTTCTATTTCACAACATCCAATCGACAGTGAGGCTGACAGTCCTATTAAGCTGCTAACTATAGCCGATATTACTGCTTCAAAATTGCAGCAGCTGGAAGAGCTGAACCAGCTCGTTAAAAAATCGTCCATCGATCAACTGACCGGCATGTTAAATAAACAAAGCTTGCTTGACTGCTGCAATAACAATAACCTGGATTCAACCTCGAATCATAAAGCTGTTATCTTCGTTGATGTTGACAATTTCAAAACAATTAACGATCAATTCGGGCATCTTGTCGGCGATAGTGCATTGACTGCTGTTGCACAGCGTATTCGTGATTGTATCGGTACGGGTGCAAAGGCGTTCCGCTTCGGAGGCGACGAGTTTGTGATTGTTCTGGATTCCCCGGCCATGGATATGCCCTGGACGATTGCCGAGCGTATTCGCAGTTGTATTATTGGCCGTCCTTTCGTCCACGGCTATCTGCGATTTGACCTTTCCGTCAGCATAGGTGTCGTTGAAGGCACCAAGCCTCTTAAAATCCTTGTCGATCGGGCGGACACCGCCATGTACAACTCCAAAGATGCCGGCAAGAATAAGTCCACCGTATATTCCATGGACGAAGCGGCTCAGACAAAGGAATCCGCTCCTACTCATACTGAAACTCAGTTCTGACCCTGTTTACCGAAGATCCGCTTGTAGACTACATCGACACCCCGTTCGGGAAGCAGCTCAAGCAGTGCAAGGAGTTTCCCCGTGCCAACTCTGTATTTCAGTTTTGGATGTCTGGATTCCATTGCCTGAATCACCGTTTTTACTAAGCGGTGCGGATCATTTTTTTGATTCAACTCCATTGTCATGAGGGGCTTCATTTTTGTAAGAAGTTTTTTGTAATACTTTGTATTTGAAATTGTCTTATCAAAATTCTTGTACACCTGCTGGGTGATATTCGTCTCGTAAGAGCCGGGTTGTATTTTCACTACGGGGATACCTAAATATAAAAGCTCACGGCGCAGACTGTCATTGTAAGCCTCGACTGCATATTTCGATAATACATATGCTCCAGCAAACGGCTGGGGAGTCATCCAGCCTGATTCTGAACTACAGTTTATAATCCTGCCATGACCTTCATATAGCATATCAAAAAAGATTCGATTTACCCTGGCTGTACCTATTACATTAACGTCAAGCAGTTTTTCAACAGCTTCAACGCTGTCACCTTCAATCAGTGAAGTAAAGGCCGTCATTCCTGCAAAATTCACGATAGCATCCAACTTATTCGTATATGTTTTTATTATATCTAGAGCGGCATGCACACTCTCCTGTTTTGTGACGTCCAGCCGTAGGGGAATGATATTATCCAGTTTCCCTAGCCGCTCCAATTCTGCTTCCTTGGTTCCGCCTGCAAATACCGTCCAATTACCTAACCTGGACAGTTCTTTGACACAAAGAGAGCCAAGACCGCCTGTAGCCCCTGTAAATACTGCATATTTCACAAATCATCACCTCATTTCACTTTTTAACCATTAAAGTATATCTATTGTTGTCTTCCCCTGGTAACAAAACCAAATTCTTTTCGGTCAAGATAACCCCCTCAATCCGGAAAAAAGCTACCCCAATATTTTTAGTATATCATACCATATAATGTCTAACAATTGAGGTGCTATTTTATTTTTTTAGATAACTTGTACTTATCTGGAAATAATTTTTAAGTATTGATCTACATCCATCTGCTTTTCAAACAGCTTGTCTACAATATGCCCCAAATTTCTATATCCCAGGTATCTATCTAGAACAATATTTCAATTGAATCAAAAAGCTCCGGCAGAAGCTACCTTTGAAAGGATACTTCTGCCGGTTTAGAATTAATCGCTCATATACGTTCAAAAACTGGTGTATACTCAATGGGCGCATCCACTGCTACCGTTGCGGCACCCGCATACTTTTCTCCGGTAGACGTAAGTATCCACTCACCGGTAGGGAGATATACCTCACGCTTGAATTCATTCAGATGAAGTATCGGGGCTACCAGATATTTATCCCCAAACATGTACTGATCCTGAAGCTCCCAACACCTCTCATCCTCCGGAAATTCATAGAACATGGTACGTATCAGCGGAGATCCATTGGTATGCGCTTCTTCATATAGCTTTTTGATATAATCATGCATGCTGATTCGGATATCATAGTAGTTCTTCATGATCTTATAATTGTCTTCCCCGTAACTCCAAAGCTCATTGGGCTGGCCTGTATGAAGGTAGCCGCCCCCCCAGTCCCTGTTATCCAACGGCGGAATATTGTAAGGGCCTCTGTCCCCATGCATACGCAGTACAGCGGAATACACCGCAAACTGATACCAACGTATAAGAAGTTGTCGAAAATCCGGATCATTGACATCATCCGTCATGAAGCCACCAACATCTGTCGTCCACCAGGGAATCCCTGCAAGTCCCATATTAAGACCGCATTGCAGCTGATCGGCAAAGGCTTCAAAGGTACTTGGCACATCACCGGACCAAACTACATTGCCATACTTCTGGGAGCCAGCCCAGGCACAACGAAGCAGATTAACCACCGGTTTATTTTCCTTACTCATCTCATCATAAAATACGCGGCTGTACATCTGAGGATACAGATTACTGATACTCAGGGCAGGACCATCACAGTATCTATAATTCTCAAAGTCATACACACCATAATCCGGTTCTGAATTATCCAACCAGAAGGCGTCGATACCATAATCATAGTAGTTTTTCTTACATACTTCCCATACATACTTTCGTGTCTCCGGATTAAACGGATCAATTTCCACACAGTCGCCTTGATAATCATAGGTTTGGGCAGCTCCTCGCTCTGTCTTAATGAGGAGTCCTCGTTCCATCATTGGTCCAAAGTTTTCACTCTTACGATCCACGGAAGGCCATACTGATACGATCACCTTGATGCCCATAGAATGAAGTTCCTCCACCATAGCCTTAGGATCCGGCCAATACTGCGTATCGAATTTCCAGTCACCTTGTACTGTCCAATGGAAAAAGTCTATGACGATCTGGTCAATCTGAATGCCTTCTTTCTGATACTGGCGAGCAACCGTCAAAACCTCCTCCTGGGTTCTGTATCGCAGCTTACATTGCCAAAGCCCCATCAGATCTTCCGGAAATAGGTCGGCGCGACCGGTAACTGCAGTATAGTTCTCCAATATCTGCTTTGGTGCATCTGCCACTGTGACCCAGTAATCCAGCTCTTTGGTAGATCTTGCAATCCATTCGGTATAGTTCTTGCCAAAGGTGACACGACCAACCGCCGGATTGTTCCAAAGGAAGCCATATCCTAAGGACGATACCGCAAAAGGAACAGAAATCTGTGAATTACGCTGTGCCAGTTCTAGTACACAGCCCTTCAAGTCCATATCAATTTGTTGATATTGACCCATACCAAAGATTTTCTCTCCTTGATTACTTTCAAATTTTACATTCAGAGAATAATCGGTACCACCGATGATTCCCTTCCACTCGCGGTTAACAACCTTCAAGCAACGACTCTCTTTCGAAATTGTTCCATCATACATACGAAAGTATTCACGAAGAAACAACTTGTCATCTCTATAAAAGGAGAGAATACCCGCAAAATTTACAACAACCTTAATACGACCTTTGGTAATTGAAGCAATCACCTTCTGGTCAATGGTTCCATCCCCTACCCAGTGATCCTCTTGCTCAATCGTTACACTGCTCTCTATCTTCTGGGTACTGCCATTTATATTCTCAATATTTTCTGTTAATGCCCAATTGCTTCCCCTCAACTTCCCAAGCATGGTGGTACGTACTCTTACAGAATCCTTACCCCAGGCTTCAATTCGGCCCATTTCTCCATTATGGTAAAATACTAAAGCCCCATCGTCATCAACAAATTTCATCGTACATC
>JAEWMZ010000005.1 GCA_023392995.1 Bacillota bacterium | reverse complement strand
AGTTCTCCCTTTGTGAGGTATGGGAAAAGGGCGGTGCAGGCGGAATTGATCTTGCCAATAAGGTTCTTTCTACGATGGAAACAAAGGAAAGCAACTATAAACCTTTGTACGATGTGAAATTATCCATCAAGGAAAAGATTGAAACCATCGCAAAGGAAATCTATGGTGCAGCTGGTGTTACCTACGATCCTTCAGCGGAGAACGCGATTAAGACAATCGAGACTCTTGGTTTTAAAGAATTGCCGGTTTGTATGGCTAAAAATCAGTATTCCTTGTCTGATGATGCATCAAAGCTCGGAAGACCGACAGACTTTCACATTAATATTCGAGAGGTATATGTGTCCGCAGGTGCTGGTTTTGTTGTAGCAATTACGGGAACTGTCATGACAATGCCCGGACTACCCAAGGTTCCGGCAGCAGAGGGAATTGATGTGGATGATAATGGCATAATTACAGGCCTATTCTAGATATGTGGAATAGGTGGTTTCTGAAAGGTATATGATCAGAATAAACGAAAGCTCCGGCAATGTCCGGAGCTTTTTTGGCAGGAAAATCCCTAAATATTATTTCGAACTGGAATTAGGTAATTGCTAAATTCATTAATTGAAGATATTGAATACAGCAGAGGCTGTTTTGAAGTGGAAGCTAAGCCCGAAGTAAATGACTCCGCGAAGAAATAGTAGTTGCTGTGTATCTAATTGTAAAAAGTATATTGTTCCTAGTTATCTAAAAAATTAATTGAGTAAAAGGTGAAAAACTTGGCATAATCTCTATACTGGTGACGTATGATTTAAAAAGGGTACAAGTCATGTATCTTGTTTAGGAGAATTCCTAAAATCCATTGATTATGGAGGAGTTACCTCCCCGATATAGAAAGGGTCAACGAATATGATTGAAATGATTCCATTTACCTACACGGCTGATATTACTGTAATTAATAAGGAGCAGTTTGATGTACATATGCGTTTGTATGAAGGTTATGTGACTAATATAAACAAAATCGATGCGATACTCCAGAGAGGTGATGCCCAAAGAGACCAGTCCAACACAACCTTTAGCTACTACCGGGAATTAAAGCGGGGAGAGACCTACGCATTGGATGGCGTTATTCTCCACGAACTTTATTTTGAGAACATTGGCGGAAATGATACGAAGCCGGAGCGGTTTGTGATGGATCAAATTGAAAATGATTTCAATTCCTTTGAGGATTGGGAAAAGGATTTCATAGCAACAGCAAAAGCAAGCAGAGGGTGGGCGGTGCTGGCTTTTGACCAAAGAAGTAATCGACTGCGCAATATCAGTCTTGATGCACATGATTTAGGCAATATCGCTTATTCTGCTCCTATTCTGGTGCTGGATATGTATGAGCATGCCTATTTCCTACAATACGCTGACAATAAAGGGGAATATATCGATAACTTCATGAAGAATATTAACTGGGAGGTAATAGCAGACAGAATGAGATTCTGAATGAATCGTCTAATTGAATCGTCTAATTGAATCGTCTAATTGAAGCGTCTGATTGAAGCGTCTGATTGAATCGAGGCCACTAGGAATCGAAATACTGTTCGTGGTTTCAATGGTGAAGACTTTGACTCCAATAAAAAAGGATACTTATGTTCTTAAGTAAAGCAGGAATATGATTCTATCACACATGCTTTACGAAGAAGGTAAGTATCCTTTTGTTTCCTATGATCGAGGAATCGATGCTACTGGGCGTGCCTCGATGTAGCCGCGATAGCCCATTGGGGAGAGCTGAAATCTTGGTGCAGCTTTTTCATCCCATTCATAACCATAGATGGCGGGTTTGAATTTATCAATATGCTCCCATACAGAAGCGATCTCTTCTTGAAATTCTTCGTCTTCATAAGGTTCGCTCTGAAATATCATCATGGTACAGGGAGGCAGTTCAATCAATTCAAAGCCCTCTGGTATTACGTTGGTATAGTTCAAGGGTACTTCAACGCCTTGTACGTATTTGGAGGTTCCTGGAGTGATTAAATGCTTTGGCAGCCACATACCAATGGGTTCATACATAGCTTCCTTTACGCTGGTGAGAATTGCCCAAACATCACAGCCAACTTCCTCGCAGTAAGCAAAATAATCCTCTGCTTGAATTCCTCTCTTTAGCAATACCTTTCTTGAAGGCCGTTCTATCACCTGAACAAAGATGGCCTTCCTGCTTACTTTTTCTTTCATTTTGTTACCCTCCTTATCATTATCTCGGCAGATGTCATAAATTTTATAGGGCAGAAACAATGGAATCGGGGGTGTTGACTTACTGTACTTATAAGGAGAAAGCCCGAACTTCTTTGTAAAGGCACGAGTAAAACCTTCCTGAGAATCGAAAACAAAATCCAGTGCAACATCAATTACACGCACTTCATTGTCTCGTAATTGCAATGCGGCCTTACTTAGTCGAAGCTCCCGCAGATAGTCAAAAGGGGTTTTACCGGTCGCCTCTTTGAAAATTCTAGCCATATGCCAGGGTGAATAACCTGCCACATCAGCAAGCTCCTTTAGTGTAAAGCTTTGATTCAGTTTACTTTCCATATACTCTTGCAGCATTCGTATTGTCTTTTTTGTCTCTGCACTCATTTAATCACCTTCCGTAATAAAAGAATATCATAAAGGGAATAAAGAAATCTTGACCGGAATTGCGGATATAATACTTTCATTGTATCATAAAGGAAATAGCATACCAAGAAGATATATCGGATTTCAACACCAGTGCATGACGAAAAGGATAACTGTATATGCAGAAAAATCAATGGTGAAAGCCTCTCCTGATTACATCGGAACGCATAAATCCTGCCGGCCTATTACAAAAACTTATTATAAATTGCGGTGGTAAAAATATGAAAATTGATGTAGTATATAGAAAATACTAATTATAAAGATGAGGAAAGGTTATCGCTATGAGAGTGAATTCAAAAGAAGTAACTTTGAAAAATGGACAAACTGTTGTAATAAGAAGCCCGGAAGAAGCGGATGCAGAGCAATTACTAAACTATATGAAAACCATGTCAGGTGAAACCAATAATGTACTACGCTATCCGGAGGAGGTTACCTTTACGATAGAAGAAGAAAGAGAGCATGTCAGAAACATATTGGCAAGCGAACGTGATTTTGATATATCGGTATTTATTGATGGGAAATTAGCTGGAAATTCAGGGATCTTTTGCACCGATTTGAAGCAAAAGGTTCGTCATCGTGCAAATCTGGGGATAGCGATATTGAAAGAGTATTGGGGAAATGGCATTGGAGATATTTTAATGAAGTCCTGTGTTGAGCAAGCGAAGCGAAATGGATATGAGCAGATAGAATTGGGAGTAATAACAACAAACAAAGCAGCCATAGCCTTATATCAAAAGAATGGCTTTGAGATCTGTGGAACAATAGCACATGCTCAGAAGCTAAAGGATGGTTCTTATCAGGATTTATATACGATGATTAAGTTTTTGTAGTCGTAGCATACTTAGAGAAAGAGAATGAGTAAGAACTTGATGAATCAGTACTCTTAGCACTCATCGGTAATTACGAAACTGCAAAACAACTACTATATAATTATAGCGTTTCGCAATAGCTGATCAGATCTATTAATTGGAAATTCGAAACAAAATAGTTTTGTTATTGTACACAGTAGATATTATTTCTTCGTTCCAACCCTTACTTTGGGCTTTTCATCCGCTTAGAAACAGTATCTGGCGTATACAATATATTTTCAGCTAATAAGTTTCATAATTTCTATAGCGATTAATAAATAAGGAGATGACAGAAGAAATTATAATGAATAAAACGATAGAACAAGCCTTTGAACAAGAGAAATACCTTTTGATGGAAGGGGCATTGGGAGAACGACTAAAAAGAGAATACCATTTGCTGGAAGATGAACAGGTCGCATGGGCAAAGCTGGTATATACAGAAGCCGGAAGAGCTGCATTACAGGAAATATGGGGACAGTATATGGAGATTGCCAGCCAATATAAGCTTCCATTTTTAGCGACAACACCCACGAGAAGAGCAAATAAAGAGAGAGTCGGAGCAGTAGGAGGGGATTCCTCCATTATTACTGAAAATGTAAAATTCCTTCGTAACCTGCAACGTAAAAGCTCGATTGAAATGTATGTCGGAGGCTTAATGGGCTGTAAAGGAGACGCATACACAGGAGAAGGGTCGCTGACAAGGCAGGAGGCAGCTGCTTTCCATAGCTGGCAGGCGAATGCATTTTTAGAAGCTGAAGTGGATTTCTTATATGCAGGGATTATGCCTGACTTATACGAAAGCATCGGAATGGCAGAAGCGATGGCAGCAACAGGACTTCCCTATATCATTAGTTTTACGATTCAAAAGGATGGCAGACTGATGGATGGAACAATGATTAGTAAGGCTATTGATATGATAGATCATATGGTAGAAAGAAAACCCCTCTGCTATATGACAAATTGTGTGCATCCACTCATAGTACAAGAGGCACTGTCACAGCCCTTTAATCGCAATGAGGAGGTAAGGCAGCGTTTCCTGGGAATCCAAGCTAACACATCCCTGCTAACTTATGAGGAACTAGATCATGCGAAAGAGATCAAATCCGAAGAACCAGAGCTCTTTGCGGAAGAAATGCTGCAGCTAATCAAAGAAAGAAATTTTAAAATTATCGGAGGCTGCTGCGGAACGGATCAAAGACATATCGCTGCAATTGCAGAAAAACTAAAGAACAACTAATTTATTATATTTTCTTAAAAAGTAAAGTTGTAAGCTGAGATAAACACAGCTGAATTCAAATTATGTAACTGAAGCTGGTAATGTGTAATACAGAGTATTTCACAGCCGGAACCCCGCGACCTAAAGGTCGAATGTCCGTTAGTGTGAAAAAACAGAACCCAATAGATACTGCTAATAGTGATATAAAAATATGCAAAAATAACACCCCATAAGTATAGCAAAAACCATAATTCATAGAAGGAGAGACTGTCATGGGAGAACTGTCAGAATTACCCAACATCGGAGAAGTCGTGGAAGAACAATTAAATCAGGTTGGAATCATGACCTATGAGCAATTAAAAGAAATTGGAAGTGAAAAGGCCTGGTTAAAAATAAAGGCTATCGATGAATCAGCCTGCATACACAGGCTATATGCTTTGGAAGGTGCAATTCAAGGAATTCGAAAAACGGAACTAGCAGAGGATAAGAAAAAAGAGTTAAAAGAATTCTATGAATATTTCAAATAACGCTGAGAAGAGAAAGAAACCAAAATACAATGATTCATTATGATTGAGTAATCAAAATTAAACTTCTAGGTAATTGCGAAACTCAGAAGCTTAAGACATTATATACACAACATATACTATTTCGAAGCGGAAGCTAAGCCCGAAGGAAGCGTTGGAGCGTAGAAGTAGTATGTGTTGTGTATACAGTTGCAATAACTTTATTGTTTCGCAATTACCTAGAATAAAACTTCTTATGAAAGGAGCAAATTGATTATGAAAGCAAAACGAAAAATAATACGAATAGGTACAATCATAACCGGGATAGCATCCGTACTAAGTATTATTGCTCCATTCGCAGTAATAACATATATTAACTATAAATGGAACACCGATATGAAGATCAGTACGAAAGATGCAGCATCAATCGGTATCATAGGAAGTGCGGATGGGCCAACAAGCATTCTAGTGTCTTCCTTGAAGCCTTCCGTTATACCAATCATATTAATACTGCTAACCATTATAGGTGTAATTTACCTAACAAAAACGAAAAGCAAAAAAGTCTGATAAAGCCCGAATCAAGCTATCTGTATTCTGCGATTACAAACATTAATAAAACGCAAAGTATAAAACCCGACTTCAAACAACTTTATAAACCCTGAAAAGCAAAAACAAATCAAAACAAAAGCTTACATCAAGATCATCAGCATACAAAAAAGATCATAGCCTATATCCCAAAGGAAGAGGGAGCGGGCTGGTATAAAGTCTTTGCTTTACCGTTACAGCCGGCATAAAAATGTACGCTGGTGGACGAACAAAGGGGTCTGCATTATTTAGCAGACATCCTATGTCCGGCTAACAGCGTACATTTTTGTGTTGGCTGTAGAGGTAAGCAAAGACGCTATACCAGCCCGCTCCCTCTTCCTTTGTACAAAACCTAAATCAGCACATTCATTCCTTCTTTAATTCAGGATTCGACGAGCAAATGCTTTTATCTCCGATCAAAGCTCTGCTCGCAATAAACACACCGATACACTCCATTTGCCATATCCGTAAGCTTAAAGGTATGCGCAATACCAGGCTCTACGGTTGTAATACATCTGGGATTCCGGCATTTCAAAACATTAGTTACACGCTCCGGTAAAGTTGGAAACTTCTTATCCACGATAGCGCCGTCATTTATTACATTAATGGTAATCTGATGATCCAAGGCTCCCAGGATATCCAAATCAATATCATCCATAGTTCCTTCGATCTTAATAATATCCTTTTTACCCATCTTATTACTTTTAGCATTCTTAATAATAGCAACTGAAACATCCTTGTTTTCCAGGTCAAGATAGGAGTAGATCTTCATTGCTCCTCCAGCCTTAATATGATCAATTACAATACCTTGATTCAAACCACCGATATTAAGCATTTGTCTCCACCTCCAATAACTTCATAATCAAAGCCATTCTGACATAGACACCGAACTGTGCCTGTTTAAAATAAACGGCACGGGGATCCTCGTCGACCTCCGGGGAAATCTCATTTACTCTTGGCAGAGGATGAAGCACAAGCATATCCTTGTTGGCCTTTGCCATCTTCTTGTGATCCAGAATGTAGATATCCTTCAATCTGATATAATCCTCCTCATTGAAGAAACGTTCCCGCTGCACTCGGGTCATGTATAGGATATCCAGATTTGCAATGGTATCATCCAGGCATCTGATTTCTTCAAAAGGAATATTTTGCGCAATTAACTCCTCCCGAATGTAATTCGGAATACGAAGCTCCTCCGGTGAAATAAGTATAAATTTAATTTTTTCATATCTAGCCAGTGCATGAATTAAGGAATGAACGGTCCGGCCGAATTTTAAGTCGCCACAAAAGCCAACGACTAAATTATTTAATCGTCCTTTGAGATTTTTTATTGTTAATAAATCGGTAAAGGTTTGAGTGGGATGGTTATGACCGCCGTCTCCGGCATTGATTACTGGAATAGAAGAGAAATGAGAAGCTACTAATGGGGCGCCTTCCTTAGGATGACGGATAGCACAAATATCTGCGTAAGAAGAGATAACTCGGATGGTATCTGCAACACTTTCACCTTTTGATGCAGAACTGGAATCAGCAGAGGAAAAACCTAATATGTTCCCTCCTAAATTCAACATGGCGGCTTCAAAGCTAAGCCGGGTTCTGGTACTGGGTTCATAGAATAGAGTAGCTAGTTTTTTTCCGCGGCACACATCTGAGAACTTCTTTGGGTCAGTTATGATTTGTTCGGATAATTCAAGAAGCTCATTAAGCTCTGAAACAGTAAGGTCAGTTGGACTGATAATATGTTTCATTAGACACCTCCATATGTTAGTTTACTAAGCGGCAAACGAAAGAGATACAAGAAAAGATCTGGATACATTTGCCTGACTCTAACTAGATATTGTAATATAACTTTTCATAAATTACAATCTGAAATTTTATTTTATGCATAAAAATAAATAATGGCAATGATAAGAAGTGCAGTGATCTTGGACAAACTCTTATTTTGGATATTCGAATAATGTATAAAATTGCAGATAATCATAGAATTTATAAGCTAATAGATGAAAAATAATAAAAATATCTGAAAATATTATTGACACAATGCAATTTGTAGTGTAAAATCAAATCATAGAAAACAAGAAAACAGTTAACAAAAGCCAAAAGGGCTAATATCAAATGAAAGGAATGATTCCATTGAAAAGTTAAGCCTTTAATCAAAAAAGATATGCTTAGCAAATTTATCGAAGAATTGTTAAGAGTTACATATCGAAATAAAACAGGAAGGAAGGTACAGACCACCAAATAATTAGAATCGATATAGAACAAAAGAAATCCAATCAAAGAAATCGAATCAAAGAATTCGATCGATGAAATGAATAGTTAACATAGTATTTGAATCTAAAAGATGAAATGCAATATAAGCTAAGTATTTAATCCAAAGAGGAATAAGATGTAAGCAGGATAGTTGATTCAAACGATTTAGTCGATATGATTTAATTGAATGTAAAACAAAATATTTTAATCCAAAAGTTTAAAGTATGTAAGCAGTATTTAGTCCAAAAGATTTGAAGTATGTAAACAAGCGTTTGATCCAAAAAATTTATAATATGTAAGCAAGCATTTAAACCAAAATATTTATCTAATGTTAACAATGTGTTTAATCCAAAAGATTTATAATATGTAAGAAGAGTATTTAATCCAAAAGATTTTATAAAATGTTAGCAAGGAAGTGAAGAATAGATTTAAAGAAATAAAACATAAAATCTAACGAAAGGAAGGTACAGACCGCCAAACACATTAGTTTATAACACTCAAACAGAAGTATAGCTTGGTATTGACCACCAAAGGCTTTGATTCACATAATATCAATCCTCAGGCAGAGCGCATTGATTGACCGCTATCAAATGAATAGATTGATATAACCTGTAAATGAATAGTACAAAGCAATTCTGAAAATGAGCTGGCGTACCAACAATAGTATTTGAAAAGATGAATAATTTAATATAGCAAGAGAGTATCTTTATCAGTTCGATAGATACTCTCTTTTTTGTGTCAAATATTTTCTTGGATAAGGTAGAATACTAAATACTGCAGACAGTTAATAAAGTTTCAGGCATTGTAAACCTGTATTTTGAAATTCATACTTCAAAGTGTAATAAAAATATTACACTTTTTCTTCAAAAGGTGTTATAATAACTTGATACAACAAAGGCGTGGTTCGTCACGCCCTGGGAAAGGTGTGCATTTATGATTCAAATTTCGCGTACAGGAATACGAAACCTGGCGTCCAACGATACGATCTATGCAAGAGGTTTGCAATATTATAAGGAGAATCGCATTATTAATGCGACATACTCTAATACCAACAAGCAGTATCGCTTGACCGTAAAGGGGAACTACAATTATTCCGTTACGATAGATGAGCAGGAAGATGGTTCTTTCGATTATGGCTGTAATTGTCCATCAAGGTTAAAGGATCAAGGCGCTTGCAAGCATGTAGTTGCAGCCCTGCTTTTTGTGTTAAAATACCAAGAGCGCACCTTACTTTCGGAATCAAAGAGTCCCGAGGAACGTAAGGTTGTAACACTGCTTGATTATTTTATTGCCTGGGAAGACAGCCAGCTGGTAGGAGAAACCTTTCAGCTTGAAGTAATGTTTAGTGTTCCAAGTATAATCAAAGGTGAAAATGGAAGGGCCATGGTGTCCTTGCATGGAGGAAGCAGCAGAAAATACAAGGTTCAAACAATTAAAAAATTCTTATCAGATCTTTACCATCACGAGAGCTTTGCACTGGGGAAAGAATTCAAATATGTGAATGGGGAGAGCACCTTTGATGCCACCTCATTAAAGATTATTGATTATCTTCTGGGGATTTATGAGATTCAAGAGATTGTGGACAGTACACATTTCTCTAAAATATTTTCAAAATCACAAATGTTTTTCAGTAAAAACATGATGATAAAGCTTTTGGAAATTCTAAATGGAAAAAGCTTTGTTTTAGAGCTCTACGGAAAAATCTATACCGATGTAGTATTTGTAAAAGGAAACCCGAAGATTTCCTATCAGCTGACGGTGGATGAGGATTCCATTAGTGTGGACTATCAAGGGAAGGAAGCGATCCTCCCGATTACGGAAACCGGTGAGCTTCTATATTTTGATGGAGCAATCTATCAGCCGGATGCCAAGTTTATTCGTAATTTTAAGCCCTTTTATAACAGCTTAGGTAAGGATAAAGAACCGCTGACCTTCCGCGGCGATAGCAAGACCAGTTTTTTGGAGCATGTCCTGCCAAGAATTAGTGAAACCATGATGCTTGATATACCGGAGGAATTAAAAAGCAGATATATTTCCTGTGATATGGAAGCAAAGCTTTACTTTGATAAGTATAAGTCCGGCATTAAGGCAGAATTAAAATACAAATACGGGGAGTACGAGTTCAATTCCTTTGGAAATGCGGCTTCCGGCTCCTATATCATCGTAAGGCAAAGGGAAAAGGAAGATGCTATTATTTCAGAACTACTGAAGGAGGGCTTCATTCCTTATAAGAACTTCTACCTGCTAAAGGAGGAGGAGTTGATCTATGATTTTCTGTCGGGAAGAGTCATGGAGCTTGAATCAAAGGCCCAGTTATTCTATTCGGAGGATTTTCGAAGACTTGGAATTCGTTCGGCGGGAGGCTTTAAAGCCGGTGTCCGTATGAATTCTGAGCTTAATATGCTGGAGCTTGATCTGGACTTTGATGAGGTCCCGAAGGAAGAGCTGCGGGAGCTGCTTCATTCCTATCAGATTAAAAAGAAGTTTTACCGGTTAAAAAATGGAAGCTTTATTAATCTGGAGGATAAGACCATTGATGAGGTATCAAAGATCTTATCTTCCCTCAATGTATCCGATAAAAATATTACGGAGAATGCCCTGCTTCTGGAGAAGCAGCATGCTGTATATTTAAATAAAGCCTTTTCAGACTCTGATTTTGTCTTTGAGCGGGATAGAGATTTTATGGCACTGACAGATAAGATCTTAAATCCCAGCAGAACAGAATATGTATTACCGGAGGGGATATTGGCGGAGCTGCGCCCTTATCAGTTTACCGGATATAAATGGCTGAAAACGCTGGCGGACAATGATCTGGGCGGGATTCTGGCAGATGATATGGGGCTTGGAAAAACCTTGCAGTCCATCGTCTATATCGCCTCCGGGGTAAAGGAGAGAAAAACTCATAGCTTGATTGTATGTCCCACTTCTCTGATCTATAACTGGCTGGACGAAATAGAAAACTTTGCTCCCTTTGTTAAGGCTTTGGTTATATCAGGAGCTCCGGCAGAACGGCAGGAAGCGATTGAGAAATATGAAGATTATGATGTCTTAATTACCTCATATCCCTTAATTAGAAGAGATATTGGTGCGTATGAAAAAATTGATTTTGATACGGTATTCATCGATGAGGCACAATTTATTAAGAATGACTCCTCCCTCAATGCAAAGTCTGTAAAGCGAATCCGAGCGGAACACCGTTTCGCCCTTACCGGTACGCCTATTGAGAACAGCTTGTCGGAGCTATGGTCCATCTTTGACTTTATCATGCCGGAATATTTGAACAGTCATTCCAAGTTCGTGGAAACGTATGAGAAGCCCATCCTGAAGGAGGATCAGAAGGCGTTAACTGATCTGCATCAGCATATTGAACCATTTATTCTTCGTCGTATGAAAAAGGATGTATTAACGGAGCTTCCGGATAAGTACGAGACTAAGATGCTGACCGATATGTCCGAAGGACAAAAGCTGGTGTACTTATCCTATCTTGAAAATATACGCAGTGAGCTTCACTCAGAGATTGAGGAGAATGGTGTTGAGAAGAGCCGGATGAAGATTCTTGCTGCTTTAACAAGGCTGCGTCAGATTTGCTGCCATCCTTCTACCTTTATTGAAAACTATCAGGGCGGCAGCGGCAAGCTGGAGCTGTTGATGGAGGTTATACCGGAAGCCATTGCCAATGACCACAGAATCCTTGTATTTTCTCAGTTCACCTCTATGCTGCGGATTATAGAAGGGGAATTAAAGGAACTGGATATCCCTTATTTCTATCTTGAGGGCTCTACGCCGACGGAAGATAGAAATGATTATGTAAAACGCTTTAATGCAGGGGAAGGAAAGGTATTCCTGATCTCCTTAAAGGCAGGCGGAACCGGTCTGAATCTTACCGGAGCGGATACGGTAATCCATTACGATCCCTGGTGGAATCCTGCGGTGGAGGATCAGGCAACGGATCGTGCCTACCGAATTGGGCAGCAGAACAAGGTGCATGTAATGAAGCTGATTACGAAGGGTACTATTGAAGAAAAGATATTCAAGCTTCAAAGGAAGAAGAAGGAATTGTCAGATTCCATTATTAGTTCTAAGGAAGTATTTATCAATACGCTGTCCAAGGAAGAGCTGGAAGAATTATTTGCTCCGTTGTAAGCGCTTGGAATAGAGCCTTGTGAAGGCGGACTGTATTAGATGATTTTATCAATGATAGCAATGAAAGAAAGTAAAGTGCCACATGCAGGATTTTTACATGAGAAATAACTTTAAAACTGATTTCTTATGCAAAACCGATTTTCTTTGCTGTTGATATGAAAATAGCAAAATGGGCAGAAGATACTCAAACTTACGAGGTCTTCTGCCCATTTTTACGTCCACCCAACGGGGTGCATACTTCATAGAAACAGTCTTAAATTTGGTTTATTATAGTTTTTCGAATAACAGAGCCAACAGAAGTAGCCAATGCAATCTTCACCAGATCAAAAGGAATAAAGGGAAACACGCATAGAGTTAATGATTTATAAAAACCAGTACCGCTAATATAGCTAAACCAAATGGTTCCGATTCCATAGCAGATAACGAGTGAAATCAGCATGCCAATAACTAAGCTGATGGTTTTATATTTTTTTGCTCTGGAATAGAGAAGAGAAGTAACCAGTGCCATAATCGGATAAGCCGCTAAATAACCTCCGGTCATTCCAACCAGATTTTGGAGTCCGCCCTTGAAGCCTGCGAAAACAGGAAGACCAAAGGCACCGAGCAGCAGGTAACAGAGTACGGAAAAGAAGGCATACCTTGGTTCAAGTAATGCTCCGGTTAGAAAAATTGCAAATAAAGCTAAGGTAAAAGGGATTGGCTGAATCGGTATGGAAATCTGTGACATGACACAGATAACTGCGGTAAACATACCGGTTATAACGATATCTTTGGTTTGAAGGCGCTGCTTGTTTAGTGATTTCTGAAATGATTCCATGGTTGATCTCCTTTTATGTAGGGGGGTTAAATAGGCAATTGCGAAACAATATAGTTTTTATAATTGTATGTACAACAGATACTATTACTTCGCTACAACGCTTCCTTAGGGCTTAGCGTTCGCTTCGAAACAGTATTAGTCGTGTATACAATAGCTTCATGTAATGAGTTTTGCAGTTCCCTAAGGTATTAAAATAGTAGTTACTAATTGAATAATAATCTGAATGATTTGAATAAAGGGGAATAACTTCTAGGATTTTACTCGTGTACTAACTT
Organism: Bacillota bacterium; assembly: GCA_023392995.1. GTDB lineage: Bacteria > Bacillota > Clostridia > Lachnospirales > Lachnospiraceae > Mobilitalea. The sequence goes on along the minus strand of JAEWMZ010000005.1, from coordinate 8,353 downwards.
CTCCGGATATCAGAGCTTCTGTGCTATGGTCGGCATATTCAACAACCAGACGAGCTTTTTCATCAATGTCAATCGCTTTTGCCAAAGTGGTTTCTTTTCCTTTTAAAACAAGGATTTCTTTCCCAAGAAGAAAGGAGCGCTTACGATATTCTTCCAGATATTTTTTATCTGTTAAGGAATTCATGCTTTCGGCAAGATTGTTTAATACCTCCGCTACAAGCATAGAGGTTACCGGGAAATCACCCGGTTTATCTTGGAAGAGAGAGCCGGCGATTTTCTTGATTTCTTCGGGAAAGCTTTGGGTTTCTATATTGATACCGATACCAACCACCGCATATTCCAGACCCCCGCTTTCAAAGTTGAGAGAAGCCTCCGTAAGGATACCGCATACTTTTTTTTCACCGATAAAGATATCGTTGACCCATTTAATGGAAGCCTTCACTTTGGCGATTGTTTCAATTGCTTTTGCCACAGCCACCGCGGTGCTGGTGGTAATCAACAAGGAGTCTTCCAGGTTCAACGCAGGTCGCAGGATGATGGAAAAGTAAATACCGGAGGAACTTGGGGAATAGAAGGAGCGTCCCATTCTGCCACGGCCTTCAGTCTGTTCCCTTGCAATGATAACAGTTCCTTCCTTTGCACCTTTTGCAGCAGCCTCTTTTGCTAAGGTATTGGTTGAAGTAACACTTTGTCTTACGTCTAGCGTGAAAGCTGCGGCCTGACCCTTTAAGAAGGGGGTAATACTTTCGGCAGATACAATGTCATTATCCTGAAGTAAGCAATAGCCTCTATTTGTTACAGCTTCAATACGATATCCATCCTTTTGAAGAGACTTAACAGCCTTCCAGATGGAGCTTCGGGTAACAAACAGATCATTTGCAAGCTTTGCTCCGTTTACAGAATTACCTCTGTTTTCTTCCAGGATTTTTAATACTTGGTGTTTTAATTCCATGGTAATATCCAAGTGACAACATGTGCCACATTCCTTATCCTATATAATTTTTTGCATCGCAATTAGATTTTGGAAAATCAAAATAATCAAGTTATGAGATGGCTTTAACAAAATCCAATCCTTTTTTCGTTATCCTATGACAGTTAATGTGAAATACAAAGCATTTCACATCCTGCACCCAGCGACCTGTGCACGAATGACGGTTAACGTAAAAGAGAGATGCTTGAAACAAATTTAGTATACCACAGCCCGGATGATTGTCAACTATTCCAGGGCAAAGAGTCGACAATTGGAAGGGGATTTTATTTTTGGCAATAAATAATTAGAATAACTATCTCGAAATGAGTGTAAGGCATTCATTTCGGCAAAAAAACTGCTCCCATAGAAGGTTCTTTCACAACGTTAGAAAAAACCATCCAGGGAGCAGGATAAATCATGCAGCGATTATTACTTAGATAAAAGTCAAAAAACTTAAAAGTTCTCGTTATAGTATTCCTCAATCAAGCGATCCAGGTAAGCCAGATTTTGATTACCGAATTCTTCAATCAGCATATCCTTTACTTTATCAGTGATGCGAATATAGTTAAGTTCTTCGGAGATATTCTCATCATGAAGAGAGGAGACAAGCTCTTCCGTAATATGAGCCTTTAACCAATCATTAATTTGCTCGGTTAATTTATTCTCCGCATCGATCTCAGCCTGAACCTTTTTGGCCTTGCTGTTCGTACTTTGGGCAACGTATAAGAAGAAGAGGAATAGGGCGCCCATTACGGTATTCGGTATCCAGCCGTTGAAAAAGTGAAGTACGCCAATGACATTGAGGAGTACGACCACAAGACCGGCGACACCAAACAGCAGGAAGATCCATACCGTTCCGGTTAAATCCTTGAATTGATCTGCCTTCATAACATATACGGAAGGTTCCGGCTTTTCATCAAAGGCATTGATTTCATCGCCGGGAGTAATCTCCTTATATTCATCCTCAAGTAAGGCTTCTTCCTCAGAATGGTTATCAAAGCTTTCGAATTCAGCACCCTCTCCAGCTTCTTCGTCCAAGTCCTCTTCGCTGTTCTCTGAGGCTTTTTTATCCTCTTTTTTAGCGTGATGATCCGTTTCTCCGCTGGCAAGTCTTTCTTTTTCTACGTAATAAAAAGCCTGATAGAGCTTTTTTGCCTCCTGCTGTTTCTTAGGAGGGATCGATACAACATAAACTGCATTTTCCTCATCGTACTCCAGGGAGGAGAGTAAATCAGAGTAGTCGAAAAATTTAACTAACTTTTCAGCAACTTTTTTTTCCTCAGCCTGAAAGAAGGGGATTAAGACCTCAGCTTCTTTGATATCTTCAACAAGCTCGACCTTACAATCGGAACAAACGGTAAATCCTGGCTGGTACTCCGCTTTACAATTAGGACACCAAGGCATAATATCAACTCCAATCTTATGATTTGCGGGAAAACAAGAGAACATGAAGAAAAACATATCCCAAAGGCAACCTTGCTTTCAAACACGCTGATAGGAACTGCCTTTTGGCAGTTCCTTGACTAAGGATATTATAAATGAAAAATTTGGATTTTTCAATGAAAAACTGGAAAAGCAATCATATATATGAGAATGAAATAATATAATGAACCAAGTGACAGGTTGTCAGCTAAGACAAGAGAGAGATCAAATCGATTTTTAGAAAAAAGCATTGGCCATAAAACCAGACAACAGAACTTTCTATAACAGGTGGAAGGGGGAACTAAAGTGGATAATAAAAGCGAGGATTCAATGGTTCGACAGATCGAAAAAAATTTATCCCAAAATATGAATGATAACTTATTTCTTGTTGGTAAAGAGCCGGATACCAGGATGAATCAGCAGACAAATTCACTTCATGTGAATGATAAAACAGCAAGACCAGGTACAATGAATGCCTATCGGGTGGAAGAAACCTATTTTGGCGGTAATAATAAGATAAAAAGGGATATTTCTGTCCATGACCCGGAGTTCCCGCTGGTTTCCTATGATCATATCAATGATTCGCTGGCAGTATCCAGAGCAGAATATATCCGACAGGCTAGGGAGGCCTGCCTGCGACAGCTGAGTGATCTTCAGGTATACAGTAAACCCTATGACGTGAATTATATGAATCCGGAGAGCGACGCAGCACAGGAGAGTATTCCGAAGAAAGCAAAGACCTGGAACTTGTTCCGTGAGGGTCATGAAGATAGACCTGAGGATAACAGGTATTCCATGGACACAGTGAAGCGCTCCGAGGACGGCACACCACAAGAGCTGGCAGCTTTTCGTTTTTTAGTGGCAAGAATGGTTTGTGCGGTTGTATTATTTTTGACCATATTTATCATTGATAAGCTGGATCTGAAGATCGGAAGTCTTTCCAATGAAAAAGTGCAGGAATATATAACACAGAATGATATGATGGATAACATCGAGGATTATATTGTCACCTGGTTAAAATGAGAAGAAAGGCTTGCCTTGGCGCATAGATCAGACAAGGACATAAAGGGGAATTTACGTAAGGAAGTACCGACAATAATTTACGGACAATAATTCATATGTGTTTGTTCGTTGTAATTTTTCAGCAGATCAGTTATAATATCGGATAGAAAAGCGGTAGGATGTCTCATAATGGGCATCATGGAGGTAAAATGAAAAAACTGGCTCTATCTGATGAAATATTATTAACTGTGGAAAAACCGGCGAGATACATCGGCGGTGAAGTAAATATGCAGGTGAAAGACCCGGCAAAGATGGATATACGTTTTTGTATGTGTTTCCCGGATGTGTATGAGATTGGTATGTCACATCTGGGCATACAAATTTTATACGATATAATCAATCGAAGAGAAGATACCTATTGTGAGAGAGTCTACTCACCCTGGGTTGATATGGACAAGCTGATGAGGGAGAAGAATATCCCTCTGTTTGCGTTGGAAAGCCAGGATCCGGTGAAGGATTTTGATTTCCTTGGAATTACCCTGCAATATGAGATGTGTTATACGAATATTTTGCAGGTACTTGAATTATCCCAAATCCCTATTTATGCGAAGGATCGTACAGAAGCAGACCCGATCGTAATCGGAGGCGGTCCCTGCAGCTATAACCCGGAACCCATAGCAGATTTCTTTGATTTCTTCTATATTGGTGAAGGTGAGACGGCGTATGACCAGCTGTTAGATACCTATAAGGAGTGTAAAAAGGCTGGGAAGTCCAGAAAAGAGTATTTAGAAATGGTGGCTCAGATTGAAGGAATGTATGTCCCTGCATTTTATGATGTGAGCTACAAAGAAGATGGAACAATTGAGAGCTATGTCCCGAATAATCCCCACGCCCCTGAAAAAGTAGTAAAGCAGGTAGAAATGAATTTAAGTGAGGCCTTTTATCCCACCAGACCGATTGTACCCTTTATTAAGGCAACCCAGGACAGGGTGGTACTGGAGATTCAACGCGGTTGTATCCGCGGCTGCCGTTTCTGTCAGGCGGGTATGATCTATCGTCCAACCAGAGAGCGTGATTTAGAATATTTGAAAAAATGTGCCTATGAGATGCTTCAGTCCACGGGTCATGAAGAGATTTCCTTAAGTTCTCTAAGCTCCAGCGATTATTCTCAGCTTCAGGAATTGGTTTATTTCTTAATTGAAGAGTTTGGTTCCAAGGGAGTGAACATATCCCTGCCTTCTCTGCGAATCGATGCCTTTGCCCTGGATGTTATGAGCAAGGTGCAGGATATTCGTAAGAGCAGCCTGACCTTTGCGCCGGAGGCGGGTACCCAGAAGCTTAGAGATGTTATTAATAAGGGCTTGACAGAAGAGGTGATTCTTGGCGGAGCGATGAAGGCCTTCCAAAGCGGCTGGAATCAAGTAAAGCTATACTTTATGTTGGGGCTGCCGACAGAGACTCTGGAAGATATTGAAGGCATAGCTGTGTTATCGGATCGGATCGCCAGAGAATATTATACCATACCAAAGGAGCAGAGAGCTGGTAAAGTAAGTATTACCTCCAGTACCTCCTTCTTTGTGCCAAAGCCCTTTACTCCGTTTCAGTGGTGTCAGATGGACACCGGAGAAGGGTTTATAAAGAAGGCTCATTTCCTCCGTGATAAGATGAATGAGCAGTTAAACCGGAAAAGCATCAAATACCGCTGGCATGAAGCGAAGCTGACAGAGCTGGAGGGTGTTCTGGCGAGAGGCGACCGTAAGATCAGCAAGGTGATTTATGATGCATATCAGGCGGGCTGCCTCTATGACTCCTGGAGTGAATTCTTCTATTATGACCAGTGGAAAAAAGCCTTTGAGGATAATCATTTGTCGATTGAGTTCTACAATTGTAGGGAGCGCGCAGAAGATGAAATATTCCCTTGGGATTTTATCGACACTGGTGTAACGAAGGAGTTCCTGCTAAGAGAATATAAGAGAGCAAAGGGAGAAAAAGTGACTCCTAATTGCCGGCAAGCATGCATGAACTGCGGCGTAAAGCATTTTGGCGGCGGAGTGTGCGTGGAAGAGAGTGTACCGGAAAAAAAGGAGGCAGTTACCGATGAAAGCAAGATTTAAGTTTCAAAAATATGGTGCGATGAAATTCATTGGTCATCTGGATGTAATGAGATATTTTCAAAAAGCCTTCCGCAGGGCTAACTTTGATAATGAATATTCCAAGGGCTTTAGCCCTCACCAGATTATGTCCTTTGCAGCACCCCTAGGAGTTGGATTGACCTCAGATGCGGAGTACCTGGATGTATCCTTATTGTCCAGTGATGAGCCGTCTACAATGATAGAACGACTGAACTCGGTGCTGACCGAGGGCTTTCATATAGTAGAATTCCATCCGCTGTTGGAAGCGGAATTTAATACAAAGGTGGTTACGGCCATGTCCTTAGTTGCGGCGGCTGATTATCTGGTTTCCTTAAAGGATGGCTATCAGCTAAAGGAAGATATATCCAATCAGAAGGAGTTTCAAGCAGCCTTTGAACGCTTTTTTGACAAGCAGGAGATTGTGATTGGTAAGAAAACGAAAAAGTCGGAACAGGAAGTAGATATTAAGCCAATGATTCGACTGATTGCTTTTTGTGAAGAGGAGTATGAGGAGAAGCTTAAAGCGGAACTTTCTTTTTCTGCCAGTACTGAGAATAGCAGGATGGATGGTACGGAACAGAATAATTGCATAAATAAAACGCAGAGTGTTGCTGAGGCTTATGATAACGGTATTAAGCTTTATCTGCAGCTGGATACCGGAAGCAGTGCGAACCTGAAGCCCGAACTGGTGCTGGAGGCCTTTTATGAGGAGCTTGGAATTCCCTTTGAAAAATTTGCATGGCAGGTACATCGTCTGGAAACCTATACAAGGGATGAAGAAACTGGAAAACTGGCAACCTTAAACCAAGTACCACGATAAATAGGGCATTAGAATACATTGCCGCTAAACGGAAGATGGAGGGTGAAATATAACATTATTAATCCTTCAAATAAGGCCTGTTCAATTCATAACGGTAAAGGTCACGACGATTGGAACCGATGCTGTTTTACAGGTCAGATAAAATTGAAAGGTACGGTGTTAGAATGGAGAATAAGCTAGTTATAACGAAAAAAGATAACAAAATTATTTCTGCGTTCTTTGAAGGAAGGGATATGGTTCAGGTTTCACTGAATGCATCCGAGGAAACGGGTATTCTAGGTAATATCTATCTGGGAAAGGTCAAAAATATTGTTAAGAATATTAATGCCGCGTTTATTGAAATTGAGGACGGCAGAATGTGTTATTACTCTCTGGCTGAAAATCATTATCCCATTATGTCGGCAGGTGCGGAAGCTTCTTCCCGGGAAATCGCTTTAACTGAGGTTAAGATTAAGACCGGGGATGAGTTAATTGTTCAGGTAGCGAAAGAGGATGTTAAGACCAAAGCACCGGTGGTTAGCTCCAATCTTAATTTTACAGGAAAATATGTGGCGTTAGCCTATGGGAAGCCTGCGGTGGGTGTATCTGCAAAGATCACGGATGAAAAGGAACGCAAGCGACTGAGAGAAATCGCAAAACGGCATCTGACAAAGGAATATGGCTTTATCGTACGAACCAATGCCGCATTTGTAACGGAGGAACTACTGGCAGCAGAGATAAAGAGGCTAATCTCTTCCTATGAAAATATCCGCTCTTTTGGAGTTCATAAAAATCGCTTTTCTTTATTATATCAAACACCACCCAATTACATCTGCGATATTCGCGACAGCTATACGGAAAAGGTAGATGAATTTGTGACGGATGACGAAGAGCTTTATGGACATATGAAGGAATTTCTGGAGACCTATCAGCCGGAGGATCTGGGTAAATTACGATTATATCAGGATGATCTGCTGAGTCTTTCCAGCTTGTATGGAATAAATGATAAATTAAGCGATGCGATTCGCTCCATGGTTTGGTTAAAGTCAGGCGGTTCCTTAGTGATTCAGCCGACAGAGGCTTTGACAGTCATTGATGTAAACACCGGTAAAGCGGTGGCTGGTAAGAAAAAAGTACAGGAGACTTTTCTAAAGGTTAACCGAGAGGCAGCCAAAGAAATAGCAAAGCAGATCCGCCTGCGTAATCTGTCCGGAATTATTATTATTGATTTTATTGATCTTGAACTGAAGAAGGATCAGGATTTATTGATGTCGGAACTGGCGGAATATTTTAAAAAAGACCCGGTTAAAACAACATTAGTGGATATGACAGCCCTCGGGCTTGTAGAGGTAACCCGAAAAAAGGTGAGAAAGCCTTTGCATGAACAGCTGGAGGAGCTTAAGAAAAAAGCCATAGAGTGATGTTCGGATATAAGTTGTTAATGGAAAAGGCTTATCCTTAGAGGAGGCTTCAAGATAATAGGAAGGCTTATCTTTAGAGGAGGCTTCAAGATAATAGAAAAGGTTTATCTTTAGAAGAGGCTTCATGATAAGCCAGAGTAAGGAACTGCTACGAAGGAAGGATTTCTATGAATAAAACAAATGCGATGCGGCTTCTAGATCAGGCTGGTATCCCATATACTGCAATAGAATATGAAGTTGATGAAAATAACTTAGGCGGAGAGCATGTAGCTGACTTGATTCACGTACCTGCGGAGCAGGTATTTAAGACCTTGGTGGCAAAGGGGGAGAAGAAGGGCTATGTTGTCTTTTGCATCCCGGTGAATCAGGAGCTTGATCTTAAAAAAGCTGCCTCAAGGATCGGTGATAAAAAAATTGAGATGCTGCATGTAAAGGATTTGCTGGGAACAACGGGTTATATTCGCGGTGGCTGTTCCCCCATTGGTATGAAGAAGAAGTTCCCCACCTATTTTGATGAAACCGTTATCTTATATGATGAGATAACAGTTAGTGCCGGAGTAAGAGGCTGTCAGCTTTGTATCTCCAGTGAGAAATTGACCAACTATGT
>JAEWMZ010000463.1 GCA_023392995.1 Bacillota bacterium | reverse complement strand
TAACACAAGTGCTCCCGGATATCAGGAAAGAGGCTTTTGATTATATCACCAGATATGGAGAGATTGCTCTCCACGGAGGAAAAGCGGAGTATGAGCAATATACGGCGTCTTTATCCCGTTGGTATCGTATTCAGGTATATTCCCTGGAACAGTTCTTCTTTGCTGTCAATTTTCTGGATATCACAAAAGAGAAGCAGCAGTTGGAGGATTTTTTAAACATACAGAAGCTAGTCCTGAAAAATGATCTGCAATTTCGACAGATTATAGATCACCTTCCCTTTGCTATTGGCATTATCGGAAATGACGGTAAGATTCTCTATGCTAACGAGGGTGGGTTACAGACCTTTGGGGTGAGCAGAGAGGAGATCGAGAAAACGAATATATGGTCTTTTTGGGTGGACAAAAAGGAGAGATACCGTTATATACGTACTATCGAAAAGGACGGGTTTGCAAAGGAGTTCGAAATGCAGCTTCAAACCCAAAGCGGTAAAAAATTTTGGATTATTGGCAGTGGCATGAGAATCCAATATCGGGGTCAGTCCTGTGTCCTATCAACACATTATGATATTACAGAGCGCAGAAATATAGAGCTTGCCTTAAGGGAGAAGGAGGAGAAATACCGCCTGATCTTTGAAAATGCAGCCGAATCCATATTGGTTGTTCAAAATAATAGAGTACAAATATGTAATTCTACGGCTATGCAGCTTACAGGCTATTCTTATGAGGAAATGCTGGGATTACCATTTATTGATTTTGTTCATCCGGAGGATCGCGGCTACGCAGCTATTTGCTACCAGGATAGAATTGCTGGTAAGAGTATAGCAGGAAAACCGCAGTACAGGGTGGTTCGCAAGGATGGCGAAATCGCATGGGTAGAAGCCAATGGTGTCATCACTACCTGGAACGGACAGCCTGCTCTACAGTACTTTGTTATCGATATTACGGAACAAAAGAAAATAGAAAATGAGCTGAAGGCCAGTGAGGAAAAGTATCGATTGATTACAGAATTTGCTTCGGATATGATCTGGATTTATAATTTTACAAAGGGCAGATTCACCTATGTCAGTCCTTCCGTGTTTCAGATGCTAGGCTATTATCCCGAGGAAGCTCTTGGGCTTAGCCTAACAGAGCTGATCAGCATCGAATCGTTGAGAGATTCTGATTCAACATTGCCTGCCCGGGTGAAACAATTTATGGAGAATCCGCAAATATCACAATCCTATATGATGGAGATGCAAAATATTCATAAGGATGGGCACCTTGTATGGGTGGAGGCTTCATCAAAGTACCGGTTCAATGCAAAGGGTGAGGTGGAAATACTGGGCGTTAGCCGCAATATTGAGGCGCGAAAGGGTGCGGAAGAAAAGATATTGTATTTAATCTATCACGATCAGCTGACCGGGCTTTATAACCGCAGGTTCTACGAAGAAGAGCTGAAACGTTTGGATACACCCAGAAATCTTCCAATCACTTTAGTGCTGGCAGATGTCAATGGTCTCAAACTGACCAATGATGCCTTCGGACATCTTGCCGGAGACCGGCTTTTAATCCGGACAGCGGAGATTATAAAGCAGGAATGCCGGGTTGATGATATTATCGCCAGGATTGGCGGCGATGAGTTCATGATCCTGCTTCCACATACGCAGCAGCAGGAGGCAGAAGCCGTGATCAGCCGAATCAAAAAAGCTATGTCAACCAGAGAATATGATAATGTTATTCTATCTGTTTCCTTTGGTGCGGCGACAAAGAAGGATTCGGAGCAGGATATTGAGAACATTTTTATTGAAGCTGAGAACGTGATGTACCGATATAAGCTGAATGAGAGTAATAGTATGCGAAATAAAACGATTCAGCTCATCACCAATGCCTTGTTTGAGAAGAATAAGGAGGAAAAAGAGCATAATAACAGAGTGGGTGAGCTTTGCCGAAGGATTGCACTGGCAGCGGGACTGAATGAAGAAGAGGCGAATGAGCTGGCAACAGCGGGCTTTCTCCATGATATAGGAAAGATTGCGATGGATGAGTCCCTGCTATATAAAGTGGAACCTTATACGGAAGAAGAATGGACAGAAGTAAAGCGGCATCCGGAAAAAGGCTACCAGATCCTAAAGGCTTCCAATGAACTTTCACAAATTGCAAACTATGTATTATGTCATCATGAACGTATGGATGGAGGAGGATATCCCAGAGGGATGAAAGGTGAGGAAATCCCCCTCCAATCCAGAATACTGAGTATTGCCGATGCTTATGATACGATGACAATGCCGCGTGGGTATCACAAGCGTATGGAGCAGGATTTTGCTGTGAATGAGCTTAAAAAGAATTCTGGCACTCAGTTTGATGAAGAGCTTGTGAAATTATTTGTAGAGAAGGTATTACAAAAGGAATGGTAATGGAAGGTGGAGCCCTAGGAAGACCATAGGCTTGCCGTTCTAATTTGCAGGTCATCATAGGTTTTATAAAAATACTCACAGGTGTTCGTGTTAATAAAGGCGGTATATTTTGTGTAATCATAGGTGTTTCGATTGGTAATAACAGCCCCCTTTGGTATGGTTACACTTTCCATAATGTGAAAACAGGCAGTTACTGCTTCACGGCTGTCCTTCGGCATTGGGATATGAGATTTTAAATATGCAGTTCGTACAAAGCGTTCCGGGGAGGTAAAGCCTCCGGGCAGTGATATGGTTCCTCCGGCCTGGCCAAAAGGAGTTAAGGGGATGTTATCCCATTTAGCCTCAGGTGTCTGCTCCGGTGAGACCTCCATATAATTTCTTAAATTAGTCATATGCCAGTGCAAATCCGGGCTGTTAGCCATGACTCCAATCGGATTGTTGATTAATTCGAAACCTTTGTCGGTTAATTCAATAACAACACAGGCTCCGCTTCGATCAGTGGCGATCCAGTGCAGTGGAGCTACCGTATGGGTAACCGGATCTGGTATGCCAACAATGCAGATATCCTTTATGATGGCTGGCAACTCCTTCAGGGAACCGCAGCTGCCAAGAAGGTAATGGAGAAAATCAATGGAGGCAATGGTCTTGGAATTAGAATGAGCGGAGGGCGTATCATACTTGGCATATCCGGCAAAATATAGAACCGCGGCCGCAAAGCCATTTTCGTTAACGCCATCAAAGAATCCAAGAAGACCATCCAGCTCTTGGCCAAGCCCTATAAACCGATAGGTATCTCTTAGGGTGCTATTATTTAAGCTGTTCTTCCACTGATAGGAGCTGGGGACGATATAGAGCTGGGGCATAATATCATGGGAAAAGTCCATGGTTCGTCCAAAGAACTGCTCCTTTGATTCGGATTGTAGAGTAATCGCGGTGCACATAGGCATATCCTCTGGAATGTTGTTTTCTATAATATATGAAACCGAAAGGTTATTGTGCGTGTTTCGCAATTACCTATATACAACGAATGAAAAATGGAGAATCCTTATTGACAAGGGCTTTTATGGGGATTAAAATAAAATTACAAGACGTGAGCGAAGATTCACAAAGAGAAAGGAGGATATGCAAATGGCTTACAATGGATTTGCAATTGATAAGTACCTGGATGCGAAAAAGGTAACGAAAGAACTTGATGAATTAATTAAAAAACCAGTGTACTCAATTAAGAAGAAGAATCTGGAGGAGTATGTAGATTTATATTTTAATAATAAATGTGCCACATCCAAATCCATGATTGAGGACGCAAAACAGACGATACCCGGAGGAGTACAGCATAATCTGGCTTTTAATTATCCCTTTCCGATTGTTATAACAAAGGCTGAGGGTGCAAAGCTGTATGATGTGGATGGCAACTGGTATTACGATTTACTCCAGGCAGGCGGACCAACGATCTTAGGGAGTAATCCACCGGCAGTCAGAGACCAGGTAATTGAACTGCTAAAGACCTGTGGCCCTTCAACAGGACTTTTCCATGAGTATGAGAATAAGCTGGCAAAGAAAATAGCGGAACTGGTACCTTCCGTAGATATGTTCCGTATGCTGGGCTCTGGAACAGAGGCCTGTATGTGTGCTGTGCGTATTGCCAGACTGAAAACAAAGAAGAAGAACATCCTGAAAATGGGCGGAGCCTATCATGGATGGTCTGACCAGCTGGCCTACGGTATGCGTGTTCCAGGAACAAAGAACCTGATGTCAAAGGGTGTTCCAGGCTTTGTATTTAAGCATACGGATGAGTTTTTCCCCAATGATTTAGAGGATCTGGAGCGTAAGTTGTGGAAGAATCAATTGACGGGAGGTACGGCAGCGGTATTTCTTGAACCGATGGGGCCGGAAAGCGGTACACGTCCTGTTTCCAAACAATTTATAAGAGGAGCGGAACGATTGGCTCATAAATATGGTGCCCTTTTGGTATTTGATGAGGTTGTAACCGGTTTTCGTATTGGCACGAGCGGTGCACAGGGATATTTTGATGTGGATCCTGATTTAACGATCTTTGGTAAGGTTATTGCAGGCGGTTACCCAGGTGCGGGTGGTGTCGGCGGACACAGGGATTGTATGGCACATCTGGGTGCAGGTCTTGATTCCTCAGGTAAGAAGGTATCAAAAGCAATGTGTGGCGGAACTATGGCTGCAACACCAATTTCCTGTGTAGCGGGCTATTATGCACTTTGTGAAATTGAGAGAACAAATGCCTGTGAAATTGCTGGACGTATGGGTGATCGTCTGACTCAGGGACTTCAGCAGCTAATTAAGAAATATAAGCTTCCATTTGTAGCATTTAATCAAGGATCAATCTGTCATCTGGATAATGCAGGAACGATGCATTTTAGTGTAGACTGGACGAAGCCTTGGGGAATACCAAAGGTATTAAAGGAAACAGGTATCCGTCAAAAGGAAATGGAGCATATGGGAGCAGCTTATATGGCAGAGGGTATTATAACTCTGGCTGGCTCAAGATTGTATACCAGTGCTGCTTATAATGAAGAGATGATTGATGATGTACTGTCAAGATTTGATCGCGTACTGTCAAAGTGCGGACCAATTTAATACGGATGCTGTTATTGTTAAGACATTTATCAGAACCTGAGGCAGCTGGCTCTGATAAACGTAGTTATAACATCTTCAGGAAGCATGCGTAGATAACGCATAGATAGGAGTTAGTATGATAGATTCAATCAATGAAGCGAAGGAGCAAGTCATTATAGCAGGTAAGAGGCTGGTAGAAAGCGGACTCATCGCAAGAACCTGGGGGAATATCAGCGCCAGAGTATCGGATACCCAATTCGTAATAACTCCAAGTGGTCTGGCTTATGAGACACTGATTCCAGAACAGATCGTACTGGTGAATATTGCGGACTGTACTTATGAAGGGGATATTAAGCCCTCCAGTGAAAAGGGGATTCATGCCGATGCTTATCGCTTGCGATCAAAGGTTAATTTCATTATCCATACGCATCAGGAAAAGGCCTCCGCGATTAGTTTGGAAGGAAGGGATCTGAAGGTGCGCCAAGAGGAAGACCGGAGAATTCTGGGTGAGTTAATTCCCTGCGCGGCTTACGGTATGTCTACCACCAGTACGCTCAGAGAAAAAGTAGAGGCTGCAGTTCATGATTACAGCGAAAGTAAGGCAATCCTAATGAAACATCATGGAACGCTTTGTCTCGGAACTGATTTGGAGAATTCCTTTGAAATCGCACAGACCTTGGAAAAGATCGCGGAACGCAGATACCAAAAGGCTTGTGGAAAAATGAAAATTGAAACAAAGGATATCCCGGATTACGGCAAAAGTGAACGTAAGGGAAATTCATTTCTACTGGAGTATGAAGGCCAATTGGATTCTTATGAACTGAATAATCTGCCGCCCTGGGCACCAAAGGCTGCAAAGCTCCACGCGGATATTTATAAATCCAGCAAGGTGAACAATATCCTTCATGTAAAGGATCAGGAGATCGTGCAGGTTAGTATTACCGGGCGTGTCTTAAGACCTTTGATTGATGATCTTGCTCAGATTGCAGGAGTTAATATTAAGAATGTAGC
>JAEWMZ010000242.1 GCA_023392995.1 Bacillota bacterium | reverse complement strand
AATGGAGATAATGGGACTCGAACCCACGGCCTCCTGCATGCCATGCAGGCGCTCTCCCATCTGAGCTATATCCCCGAACAATAAGGATTATAGCACGAATAAGGGATGAAAACAAGAAGTAGATGAGCGAAAAAGTTAGAAAAGTGAATGGGAAAGTGAATGGAAAAGTGAATGGGAAGTTAAATGAAAGTTAATTGATGGATCAAATAAAGTGATTAGGAGGAAGATAAAGTAACTCAATGCAAATTCAAAAAATGGAAGGAGCACATACATCTATGGCAAGTCCAGAGCTCCAGAGATGTATGTTTCGCCTTCCATTTCTATAGGTATCGCTTTTATAAGTTAAGGTACCAGCTTTATATCGGATATATCAGTGGGCGATACCAGGGAATAATTCGTATAATACACCACAAAACCAGGTTTTCCTCCCGCCGGCTTTTTGACATTTTTCTTTAGCGTATAGTCAATCTCCACCTTATCCGTATCCCTTGCACTGGAATAATAAGCAGCCAATCGTGCAGCTTCTTCATAGGTACGATCAGGCAGCTCTTGTCCCCCTGTCTTTACAATCACGTGAGAGCCCGCCAGCTTCTTCGCATGGAACCACCAGTCACCGCCGTCTGCAAAATGGAAGGTAAGTTCATCATTTTGAAAATTATTCTTACCGACATAAATATGAAAGCCATCAGAAGAAATATAGTGAAAGGGCTTACTTTTTACATGGGATTTCTTTAGGTTCGCTTTCTTTTCCAGCTTTTTGGAGCCACTGGTGAATCTGCGACGGATATAACCGTATTCGGTTAATTCCTGCTTTAATGCAGTCAGATCATCCTCCTCTACTGCTATATCAAGAGCAGTTTTAATGGAATCCAGGTGCTCCATTTCTTCCCTTGTTTCCTGGATTTGCGTGGAAAGAGCATCAAAGGTACGCTTTAACTTATTGTATTTCTCAAAATAATGCTTTGCATTTTCCATCGCAGTCATGGTTGGATCAAGGGG
Source organism: Bacillota bacterium (assembly GCA_023392995.1). GTDB lineage: Bacteria > Bacillota > Clostridia > Lachnospirales > Lachnospiraceae > Mobilitalea. The sequence continues at coordinate 4,998 of JAEWMZ010000242.1, read as the reverse complement.
GATATTGATTTCCTCATTATTATAGTAGTTAAGGGCGGTTAAAACCTTTGCACCTGGCTCTAAGCCATAGCCGTAGGCCGTAAGCAATTCACCATATACCTTGAACTTATCTCTTTTATCCGTATCCTGAAGCTGTTTTAACTGTAGATCATATTTCTTGCTGGTTCGATCAATTGCATTAGATACAATCTTACGAAGGTCAAAGGATTTTTGACGAATTCTGGCCACCGCGTTCTTGGAGGAATAAAAGGACTCCAGTAAGGCAGAGATGGAGGTATATTCCTGAACCTCATAACCGGAATAAGAGGTTAAAGGCACACTGGAGAATTCTACAGGAACACCATCCTTTGATACGATATTGGGAGAGAAGGCTCCAGCCCTAACTTCTTCCATAAAGCGCTCAAAATTCTTATATAGATGCAAGCCAACGTCCTCGCTTATGGCCTCTGTCGGCAGCTCGGCGTCCAGGGAAGCGCGGAAGCAAATCTCATGCGCTAACAATGGACTGATACCGGTTAAGCCCTGATAGAAAGCCTTTCCGATGGGCATTGGTTTTTTGAGAATTGCTTCCTTGAATTGTTCATAATCAACACTCAGAGGATCATACTTCTCAGAAGTGACTGGAATAAAATAATCCCTGCCAGGCAGAACCTCACGTACCGAGCTGACAAATTGGTTGATTCTCTTAATACTATCAATAATCTTCATGCTTTCATCACAGAAGATGATATTACTATGCTTTCCCATTAATTCAATAATAAGATATTTGATCTTTAGATCACCTAATTCATCCAGATGCTCCAGCTTAAAATTAATAATTCGTTCCATACCGGGCTGATCAATATCGAGTATTTTGGCACTATTTAAGTGCTTGCGAAGCAGCATACAGAAATTTGGAGCCGTCATGGGGCTGGGTTTCGTAGCTTCGGTCAGATAGATTAATGGAAGTCCCGCGCCTGCGGATATTAGTAATTTATGCTGGGAGCGGTAAGCACCTTTGATGGAGAGAATCAGCTCATCCTTTTCAGGCTGGGCTATTTTACTGATTCGTCCGCCGACAAGCGTTTCCCGTAATTCTTTTATTAGATTGGCAATAACAACACCGTCAAAAGCCATTATTTAAATCTCCTTTTAATTGTTCTGATAATAGGTATTTGAGAAACTCATTAACTGAAGCTATTGTATACACAGCAGTACTGTTTCGAAGCGGAAGCTAAGCCCGAAGGAAGCGTTGGAGCGAAGAAATAGTGTCTGCTGTGTATACAATTACAAAAATCATTTTGTTTCGCAATTATCTGGTTCTGATAATTAGGTAGTTGCGAAACTCAGTAACCATGGCAATTTTTCATACAATTGATGTGGGTTCCTGAGCGAAACTTGCGCAGAATCAGCGTGGAGCGAAGGAATTTACATCAATTGTATGAAAAATTTTATCAGCAGTATAGCTTCACAATTGCCTAATTCTGATAACTTTATTCAAGCATTATAGCATATGTTGCTATAAATGAATACCCTATTTCCGGCATTTCAAGGCTCTGCTTCTAGCTATTATCCCAAGTAAACTTCGTTGTAATACGATTCCAATTACAAAAAAGTGACACTCTTACTGAGAAAATGTGTTGCATTACTACATTAAAGTGGATATAATAAGAACAGCAAATACAAAGGCGCATTTGCATTTTTTTATTCCATGCTTCCTTTGTAGATGCAACTTTAATCAAAGGAGATTAAAAAATGGGATACATTGATGAAGTAATTGAGCTGGTAGTGAGAAAGAATCCAGCAGAACCAGAATTTCATCAGGCTGTAAAAGAAGTACTGGAATCTTTAAGAGCAGTAGTTGATGCAAATGAAGAAAAATTTAGAAGAGAGGGACTTTTGGAGCGATTGGTGGAACCAGACCGTCAGATTAAGTTCAAAGTTCCGTGGTTGGATGACAATGGAAATGTACAGGTGAATACAGGTTATCGTGTACAGTTCAATAACGCGATTGGACCTTATAAGGGTGGTTTGCGTTTACACCCATCTGTTAATATAGGCATTATCAAATTCTTAGGTTTCGAGCAAATCTTTAAAAATTCTTTGACCGGACTTCCCATTGGCGGAGGCAAAGGTGGTTCTGATTTTGATCCAAAGGGAAAATCAGATAGAGAGGTACTGGCATTTTGTACCAGCTTTATCACTGAGCTATATAAATATATAGGTGCTGACGTTGACGTTCCTGCTGGAGATATTGGTACCGGAGGAAGAGAAATTGGCTATATGTACGGTCAGTATAAGAAAATCACCGGCTCCTATGAAGGTGTTCTAACAGGAAAAGGCTTAACCTTCGGCGGTTCTTTAGCAAGAACAGAAGCGACGGGTTACGGTTTATTATACCTGGTAGAGGAAATGTTAAAATGCAACGGCAAGGATATCAAGGATAAGATCTGTACAGTATCCGGTTCCGGCAATGTGGCAATTTATGCAATCGAAAAGGCACATCAGCTGGGCGCGAAGTGTGTAACCTGCAGCGATTCTACCGGCTGGATCTATGATCCGGAGGGAATTGATGTAGCCGCTCTTCAAGAGATCAAAGAGGTTAAAAGAGGAAGATTAACTGATTACAAGAAGTACAGACCGAATTCTGAGTATCATGAAGGCAGGGGTGTGTGGAGTATTAAGTGCGATATAGCCCTTCCATGTGCTACACAGAATGAGCTTCTGATCGAGGATGCAAAGGTGCTCGTTGCCAACGGCTGCTTTGCTGTAGCAGAAGGAGCTAATATGCCGACTACCCTGGAGGCTACTGAGTACTTAATAGAAAATAAAGTTCTTTTTGCACCCGGCAAGGCCGCAAACGCAGGTGGAGTAGCTACTTCTGCATTGGAAATGACCCAGAACAGCGAGAGATTAAGCTGGACCTTTGAAGAGGTAGATGCGAAGCTAAAGCAAATTATGGTGAATATCTGCCACAATATGGAGGATGCAGCAAACCGTTACGGCGTACCGGGTAACTATGTGGTTGGAGCGAATATTGCAGGCTTTGAAAAAGTAGCTAACGCAATGCTGTCTCAGGGAATTTGGTAAAAGCAACGGCGCAATATACAGCGCCATTGATCAGAGGTTAAAAAGCAACTTCTGATAACTTATAATGTAACCAAGAATACTTATAACATAAATAAAAGAAAGACTGCTTCAACACCAGAACGCAATTATTTGCATTTCGGATGTTGAAGCAGTTTTTTATTTGATAGGAAAGTTCGTCCAATGAAATAAAACCTTCCGGGAGAATGAGCAGCTTTGCGGGCGGAACAAAAGCTGTGCCTGGGAGGATTTACTATCGTGAGAGTGTGAGAAGCACACTTTTGTTCTTAAAAAATATACTTATGAAAATTATCTCCATAATATCTCCACAACCTTTTGCTATGATAGCTTCAGATGATCGAAACCATCATTAGTGTTTTGATAAAATCAGGTGTAATTTTAAGAAATCAGGAGGATGGTATATGTCTTCAAATCGTATTACGGAAATATTACTTGTGACTAATATGACCTGCGTAAACTGTGAAAATATAATCGAACGGGCACTATCCGGGAGGGTAGGTATTGAACAGGCAAAAGCAAGCTATGGCAAAGGACAGGTCACGGTTACTTTTGATCAGAGTATTATCAGCAGGAAGGAAATTGAAGAGCTTCTGGAAGCAGAGGGGTATCAGGTGAAACCTCAGGAAAGTAATGGGCTTAGCAGAGCAAATGAGAAAAAGGAAAATCAAGGAATAAAAGCAGAAGGACAGGATTTTACCAATGTCATTGGTATTATTATCATTCTGTTCGCTGTTTATATGGTAGCAAAACATCTTGGTCTATTAAATATCTTCAACTCCTTTCCCACGGCGGAAGAGGGTATGGGGTATGGAATGCTCTTTCTGATCGGGCTATTGACTTCAGTACACTGTGTAGCTATGTGTGGCGGTATCTGCTTATCACAATGTGTACCTGCAAAGGAAGGGACCTTTATGAATAAGTTTTCAGCTATGAGACCCAGCCTTCTCTATAACCTGGGTCGTGTAGCCTCCTATACAGTAATAGGAGGTATCGTAGGAGCAATTGGTTCGGTGGTAAGCTTTTCAGGACCAATGAAAGGGCTTGTCCAAATTTTAGCCGGTGTATTTATGGTTATCATGGGACTCAATATGCTGAATGTATTCCCGGCGCTTCGTAAACTGAATCCAAGAATGCCTAAGATATTCGCAAAGAAAATATATGCGGGCAGGAATACGAAGAGTCCGCTCTATATCGGACTATTGAATGGCTTGATGCCCTGCGGACCTTTACAGGCAATGCAGCTGTATGCATTATCAACAGGAAGTCCGATTAAGGGAGCGCTGTCCATGTTCCTGTTTAGTATTGGTACGGTACCGCTGCTGTTTGCTTTTGGAGCCTTAAGCAGCTTTCTAAGTAAGAAGTTTACTGCTAAAATGCTGACGGCAAGCGCAGTACTTGTTGTATTCTTAGGTATATTCATGTTTAATAACGGCGTTGGCTTGTCAGGCTTTGCGCTGCCTACCTTTCCAGCCTTAGCGAATACAAAGCAGGAAGCCAATATGGCAGCAGTTCAGGGGGATGTTCAGGTGGTGACCTCCGGTATTACCTCAGGCAGCTATGAACCAATTATCGTTCAGAAGGGTATTCCTGTAAAATGGACTCTTCAAGCAGAGAACGGCGAACTGAATGGATGCAATAACAGCATTGTAGTACAGAAGTACAATGTTCAGAAGAAGCTTCAAATTGGTGATAACCTGATCGAATTTACACCAACGGAAAGCGGTACGGTTACCTTCAGCTGCTGGATGGGGATGATTCGAAGCAAGATCACGGTAGTGGATGATTTAAGCAAGGTAGACAGCAGTACGATTTCTGATGCAGGAAGTGTTAGTTCCTCCGGCGGTGGCTGCTGTGGAGCAGGAGCGGGTGCCGTTGGCTCAGGTAATCAAGCTGGTTCCAATAGCAGTGCAA
>JAEWMZ010000381.1 GCA_023392995.1 Bacillota bacterium | reverse complement strand
AGTAAGAGTAGTAGCAAAAGGAAAGGGGATAATGATGGAGTTAAATGAAAAAAAAGCATATGAAGACTTTGAGTCAATAAAAGTCACCTTGGATCAAGCAAAGAAAGGGTATAATGGGTTATATGAAATCTTATGGACATATGGGGTAATACAGTTGATTTTATGCGTACTATCAATTTTGATGGGGAGTTTGCTGAAAAATCTTGTTGCATATAGTTTCATCTCATTACTTTTGAATACTCTGGCTACAATATATATGATGATTTTTTATTTTAGATTATATAATGCAGAAAATACGACTTCAAATAAATATTATTTGAGTTGCATTAGTATGTGGGGAGTTATTACAATTGTTTTGCCGTTTATTAACATTGCTGTTCGAGTTACTATATTAGCAGCAGCCCCTGATCAAGCAATTATTTTATTACCCAAAATACAAGAGTATAATATGATAATAAATATTTTACTTGTTTGCTTCTGTTTTGTAATATGTGGTTTTATATGCAATGAAAAAGTTTTGATTATCTTATCAATCATAATTTTGTTTGTTTTTCTAGAACTAAGTATACTATATTATAATACAAATATTTCTGAGCATGGAACCACGATGTTGACTGTATTTTACTATATATGTGTTACTTTGGGGTATATTGGATTATCATATTTATTACGTTGGAGAAATAAAAATGGATATAAATAATATACCAGAAGCATTAAGCTTACCCCTAAGATTAAAATTGATCAGCTGCCTTGTAAATGGAAGAAAGACCTTTAATGAATTAAAAGAGCTAGTTGAAGCATCAGACGGTAATATGAGTGTTCAGTTATCAAAGCTTGAGAATTGGGGGATTATAATATCTAAAAAAATAATAAAAGGGAAAAAGCCCCAAACCACTTATGAGATAACGGAATATGGGATTGATGTATTAAAGGAATATGTGAAATTATTAGAAAGTATTATTGTAAAAGTTGAGCAAACGGACGACTAGTGTTCTCACTTGTTTCTGTACTGCCAGAAATGAACTGTAAAAAGGAAGTAGCTTAGCAAATTTATAGTTCGTTTCGAGAGATATCTAATTTAAATGTTCTGTTGAATAAAAAAAGCACTATCGGAGTAATGTTACGGCTCAGATCGGAGTAATGTCATGCCTGGAATTGTTCAGAATTACTTCGATTTAGGGGGCTAAAGAAATTGAGAAGCTTTATTTTTAGGGACACTCTAAAGAGTGTCTCTTTTATGACCCCGGCGAGCTCCCTTTCCATTTTATTTTGTAAACGACACATATGATATAGAAACTCGCACTTATAATGCAATTTGGTAAGTATATCAAAACAATATGGAAAATTCAACAATATATATTTCTTGAGTTACCGTTCTTTTATCCACAGTACCTTAAAGCAGATCAAAAAAATGATAGGTACTGAGAAAGACGACTGTTTGGTTCAGAAATTTCTTTGTGAAGCGAACAATAAAATTACGTTGAAGAATGGTATATTCTGGTATATAATTTGCTTAAATTATACAAAGAAGATGTAGAAGAATTTAACGTCCTTTGAGATAAATAAAAAGTGATCGATGAAAGCGATGTGAAAGCGATCAGTACCTTAAGCAAGTGAAAGGAATTATATTACCCGATTAGCGATGAACCTTATTCAATCCCGTAACGATTCAGTTAAAATATTCGTTGATATAGGTAATTATGCAGGTATGGGAATCTTGGACAGTCTAAAGTTAGAAATGTCAATCTATAGCTTAAGAACATGCCAAGAGTACAATTAAAAGCATAGAGTGGTAGGTGTTGACTTGAGACATATGGATGGAAAATGACAGGGGAAGAGGAAAATGAAAGTCGGTCTGGAAATAGATTTTATCACTATATAATATGAGGAGGAAATAATAATGAGCAGGTATGAAGAAGGATTAAAGGTAATGGAAGAAAGGTGCGGTAACGGGAAAGATAATCTCATCTCTCTCGCGACGATAGCAATGGAACCAAACGCTGACGGCAACCCCCGTCCTTATATCCGAGAGTTGGACGCTTATTATGAAGATGGTGTGTTTTATGTTACTACTTGGTCAAAATCCACTAAAATGCAGCAGATAACTCAAAATCAGGAAGTTGCATTTTCGGTTTGCTCCCAATGGCTTTCCGGAAATGGAATCGGAGAAAATCTCGGATGGGTTCTGGATCCAAAAAATGCTGGCATAAGGTCTAAACTTCGTGCAGCGTTTGCAGAGTGGTACGACTTCGCAAATAACGAAGCGGATGAAAACTGCATTATCTTGGCGATTCGTATAACTCATGCTACGGTAATAAAAGATCACGGTGCTGTTCGTTATAATATGGATTTTGTAAATAAAGTGGAGACGGAAGAGGGGAAGATGAAATAGGTGGTAAAACCTACAACTTCAGTATTAAATGGCTTTGAATAGGTAGATGCCTCCAATAGATTCAAGGAAGGGTTGTACTAACTCATTCAACATAGTACAAAGAGGTAAAAATGAATAGAATATTATTAGTGGAAGACGATCTTAGCTTAATTGAAGGATTGGAGTTCTCACTGCAAAAAAATGGTTTTGAGGTGATTGTCGCAAGAACGGTGAAGGAAGCTGTATCAAAAATAAACGACCAGACATTTGATTTACTGCTGCTTGATTTGACACTGCCCGACGGCAGTGGCTTTGACATCTGCCGAAGAATTCGGCAGATGTCGTCTGTTCCGCTCATCTTCCTAACGGCCTCTGATGAGGAGGTTAATATTGTAATGGGACTTGAACTAGGTGGAGATGACTATATAACGAAGCCCTTTAAGCTGAATGAGCTTCTTGCTAGAATCAATGCGTTACTGCGCCGTAGCGGAAAATTAAATTCTTTACCGGAACTTGTATCAAACGGAATTACAGTCAAGCTTCAGGAAAACCGGGTGTTGAAGAATGGTAAAGAGATTGACCTTACAGTTGTAGAATATAGGCTGCTTTGCTTCCTGATGCAAAATGCCAATACCGTTTTGAACAGAGCAAGCATATTAGATAAGCTATGGGATGGAGGCGGGAATTTTGTAGATGACAATACTCTGTCAGTTTACGTGCGCCGCCTTAGAAGTAAGATAGAGGATGATCCGGAAAACCCGGTGCATTTATTAACTGTGAGAAGGGTGGGATACAAATGGAGCCTTGGAAAGTAATATTCAGTGACAAAAGCATTAGAAGGCAGATGGGAATTTTTCTACTGCTTCTGCTTGCTTTCTTTTTTCTCGCACAGCTTCTTACAGCAAAAATGGCAGAAAACTACAAAGTCTCGATGCTGGAGCATGATTATGCAGCAGCGGGATACCTCTTGCAAAAAGGGGGAGATCCCAATGCAATTATAAAAGCCTTCACCATAGATGATACGGGTTATGCAGGTGAGGGGCGGGCTTTATTGACAGCTTCCGGATACAAAGCTGCTATAAAAGATAGTCTGCTGCCTGAAGCAGCCAGGTTTCATCGAAAATTTTCTGGTGGGGTCATAATCTTTTCTGCCTTGCTGGCTATCTTAATTATTGCACTTTTCTATTATAGTCTGTTCCAGAGCGATAAGAGGTTTCAAAAAGCTGAGATAACGCTTCGTCGGTTTCTTGACGGGGATACCTCCATTCGGCTTGAGGATGGAGGAGAGGGACGAATTTTCCGGTTTTTCTCTGCGGTTAATGCCATGGCAACCTCCCTTACTTCCCATATTGAAAAAGAAACACAGAACAAGCAGTTTCTGAAGCAGACCATCTCCGATATATCGCATCAGTTAAAAACCCCATTAGCAGCTCTTCAGATGTATAATCAAATTATTATAAATGAGAATACGGATAATGTGGTGGTGGATAAGTTCTCTTTAAGTAACCGCCGAGAGCTGGAGCGTATGGAGACTATGATTCAGAACCTTTTAAAAATTGCCAGATTTGATGCAGAAGCGATTGAACTTGATAAAGCAACCTACGATTTGAGAAGTTTTTTGGAAAATGTAATTAGCGGATTTCTTACACGGGCTGAGCTGGAGAAGAAAACCATAAGTCTGCAATGTGAGTCTTGTACTCTGTTATGCTTTGATGAAATATGGCTTGGAGAGGCAGTGGGAAACATCATAAAGAATGCCCTGGATCATACGAGTGAGAATGCCAGGATCGAAATTGTCTGTGTGGATATGGCTGTCACAACTGAAATTACAGTAAGGGACAACGGTGCAGGAATTCATGAGGAAGATATTTATTTTATTTTTAACCGCTTCTATCGAAGCCGTTTCTCTCAGGATAAACAGGGCGTCGGCATTGGGCTGGCGCTCACTAAGGCTATCGTCGAAAAGCATGGGGGGACGATTCATGTTCAGAGCAGACTTGGAAACGGAGCAGAATTTCATTTATTATTTCCTAAACTTACTAATCTGTAAGATTGAATTCACTGTGAAGTAAGCTGAGCATGCTAGAATAATTCACATAAATAAGATGTGAGGTGAAAAACATTGAATATTTTAACGGTTGAGAATGTAAGCAAAATTTACGGAGCAGGTAATGTTAAGGTTGAAGCACTCAAGCAGGTGTCATTTACTGTTTCAAAAGGAGAATTTGTTGCCATTATCGGTCCATCGGGCTCAGGGAAAAGTACTCTTCTTAATATGATTGGTGCGCTGGATTGTCCTACTACAGGAAAAGTAAGCATTGATGGCAGAGAAGTTTTTAAAATGAAAGAGGAAGCACTTTCGGTTTTTCGAAGAAGGAGCATAGGTTTCATTTTTCAGTCCTTTAATCTGGTGCCTGAGCTTAATGTAGAGGAAAACATGATCCTGCCTATCCTGCTTGATTATCAAAAGCCCGATAAGAGATATTTGGAGGAATTACTAGACATACTTGGACTGAAAGACAGGAGGCGGCACCTGCCCGGACAGTTGTCGGGAGGACAGCAGCAGCGGGTGGCAATCGGGCGGGCGCTGGTAACAAAACCGGCGATTATTCTGGCCGACGAGCCTACCGGAAATCTTGACAGCAAAAACAGTCAAGAGGTGATGAAACTGTTGAAACTGTCCGCTGCAAGATATTCACAGACCCTGATTATGATTACGCACAATCAGAATTATGCATCCTTTGCGGATCGGGTTTTGCTGGTGGAAGATGGTTTAGTATCTGAGCTGGGAGGGAATGCATAGTGAAGAATTACCTGGAAATCGCACCAAAGTATCTGCTGGTACACAAAAGGAAAACACGGCTTACCATATTGAGCGTTGTAATAGCGGTAGCCCTAGTAGCAGGTATTTTCTCTATGTTGGATGCTCTCGTGAAATTCGAACGTACACAGATATTAAAGAGTGAAGGCAATTATCATATTCTAATTCGAAATCCGCTCCCACGGGAGATATCCTTCCTGCAAAATCGTATTGATATTGAAAATTCAGGGATGCTTAGCGATTTGGGCGAAGGAGACTTGAACGGTAAACCCTGTGCACTGGCGAGCATTGATGAAAATTTTGAGAAAAATATAAATATAGAGCTTATTGCAGGCCATTCTCCGAAGCAAGCCGATGAAATGATGTTGGAGCAATGGTATATGGATCGGAATGGACTGAAAATTGGAGATACTGTGACCGTTGTATTACCGGATGGCACAAGGAGTATGAAAATCATTACCGGAGGTATTCGGGATTGGGGTGCAACGAAGGCTGCGTCCATTCCTTTCGGATTACTTTCTCCGTCAGCTGCAAAGCAGCTGAAGCCGGTAGCTTCCCAATATTTTATCTTGTTCAAGAAGGGCATTCGTATTCAAGAGGCCAAAGCGGATATCGCAAAGACTCTGGAGCTACGCAGTGACCGGATTGGCAGCAACGAAGGTCTGCTGGCGCTCATGCTGCAGACCCAAAACAATAGAGTACTAAAATTCTATGCAATTGGAGCGGTGCTGTTTGCTCTTGTTCTTATGACAGCAGTAATTATGATTTATAATACATTCAACCTATCTGTTATGGACAGAATACGCCAGTTTGGACTGCTTCGCTGTGTAGGTGCCTCAAAGGCACAGATTATCAGACTTGTCCGAAGAGAGAGCCTGCTATTATCCCTGAAAGCAATCCCCTGGGGAGTACTTGGCGGACTGCTTATGACGGTTGCCTGTCTGGCAGTGTTGAAGTTTTATAACAGGGTACTTTTTCAGGATATTTCAATCGTTTATGTCAGCATTGTAGGAATAGGAGCCGGTGTGCTTGTAGGGTTCCTATCAGTGCTCATGGCTTCTATGATTCCTGCCAGGAAGGCGGCAGGAGTAGCTCCGGCGAAGGCAGCCATTGCAGGAAGTTTGGATCAGATAAATTCGAAGAAACGGAAAACAGGATTTCTTACAACAATCATTCCTGTTGAAACTGCAATGGGAATTGGTAATGCACTGAATAAAAAACGTACGCTGTTTTTAATGTCCAGTTCTATCGCAATCAGCATTGTGCTCTTCTTAGGATTTAGTGTTCTAGTTAACCCTGCTTTTATCGGAATAAATACGACAAAATCCTATACTGCCGACTTATCACTGCGTTCCGATTCCGGCATAAATCCGGAGTTGGTCGAGAGGCTATCCCATCTGAACGGAATAAAAAGCATCACAGGCAGAATGAGCAGTTATGTGAAGGCTAAAGCTAATTTCTTAAAACCCACGGAGAATGATAGAGAAGGCCTTGAAAAGTCTTTGAATGTAGATAGTGAGTCGGGAGGTACTCCGGAGGACTTCTGGTTTCTGTCCTATGACAATAGGCAGCTAAAATGGGCGCAGGAATATCTTGTGGAGGGAACCTGTGATGAGAGCGTACTGAATGAAAAGAACGGTGTTATCGCAGTCAGAAGTGGTTCCAGAGAGCATAAGCAGGAGAAAGCATTGGTTATAAAACTGTATGACAAGGTATCCGTTCAGACAAAGATGGGAACGAAGGAGTTTACCATTATGGGCATTATGGATTCGGTACCATATTCAGCGGATCATCTTACCTTGGCGACACTAATTACCACAGAGGACCTATTTCATGAAATAACGAACGACACCCTGTATAAATCTTTAGACATCCGATTGAATCATAAAAACCAGAAACAAACAATAAATAAAATTGAAAGTATGTTGGACAAAACGCTTACCTTTCATGACAATAGACAGCTTAATAGCGAAGCAAAAAATGCTTATATGACCATCGCGGTATTTATTTATGGATTTACGGGTGTGATAGCCTTTATTAGTCTTTTGAATATTATAAACACCATGAATACAAGTATTGTTTCCAAAATGAAGTATTTAGGAGTGATGCGGGCAGTTGGTATGTCAGGTAAACAGCTTAATCGAATGGTCTTTGCCCAATCCATAACCTATAGTATAATGGGCTGTATAGCAGGTACTGTGTTTGGGATCTTTCTGCAAGTGAAGCTTCTGGCTTTTCTGGGATCGAAATGGACATTTCCGTTTTATCAGATACTGGCAGTATTTGTGTTCTGCATCCTAAGTACGGTGCTTTCTGTGAGAAGTCCGTTAGCTGTGGTTAGGAAAAGAGGTATTTCAGAGACAATATCATTATTGTAGCGTTGGATTACCAATAGGAAACTGAATGAAGATGGATACGAATTTTAGAAAGAAAAAATGAACAAATATAGGAAGGATCTGCTTGTTCTATGAACGAACATGTTACGATTCATGTGGGACTGGAACAGTAGGAAGGAGGCGTTATGGACTATTTTCAGGAAATGATTGAAAAGATTAGAAAAAGACCTGGGATGTTTTTGGGAAGTTGCAGCATAACTGCATTAAGAATGTTTCTCCAGGGCTACAGCATGGCTCTATATGATTTGAAGGCAGATGAAAGCTTAAAAAAGCTCCAACCGCTCCCTTTCTCACTGTTCCACAGCTTTGCTGCAAATCGCTGCATCAAGCCGGGCTATCAATCAGGAATGGGTTGGAATACAATTATTTTGAATCAATGTGAAGGAGATGAGAAAAAGGCACTGGACACTTTTTTTAAGCTTTATGACGAATTCATGGCCCTAAAGATAATACGGTGCTACAAAACTGTTTTCACTGAAACGGATTTAAAACGCTATGATATTTATGAATCTGTCGAGGATAGAATAGAGGATGAAACATGGCCGCTCCATCCGGTCAAGGCTTATATGCTTGAATTATCCGATCAGGCTGGGTTTATTGAGGTTATGTGCACGGAGTCGAATAACCATTTAGATATATGGATGAAACCTTCAAAGGCTTTCTGCGAAGAGCAGATCAAGAATTATATCGAAGATTCTTGTGATTTTCTTTGGCTGGAGGTTGAGTGGAATGAAACTCTAAAAAATGAACTTGAAATTTTTAGATAAATTTACATGGCAGGAGGCTTTGCTGTGGATGGGATTGAGAATATTCAAACAGTCAAGTAATAACAGTAAGATGGTAAATTTGCAAGGGGAAATTTGGTTTGGAGGAATATACATGGAGATACCTATCATTGATGAGGAACGCTTACTTAGAGTGAAGGAATTGATTCATAAGGCTGCGCTATTGATGGAAGAAGACTATGATAAGCATCAAGAAGAAGTAGAAGCACTTGGAAGACAGGTAGAAGCATTGGCAGGAAAAACAGTAGATATTTTTGAAGCTAACTGCTATTGGAGTCATAGCAGCCTTGATGATGTGGCAAAGTCATTTCTTATGCCAGAGCCGGAGCAGTGTGATCTGACAAATGATGAGATAAAAGATATTTTGGTTCATTTCTTTGATTATCTGGGACAATATGGGGATGCAGTATCTGATTACATTGTAGAATTCCTGGCCTTGAATACAGGTCTAAGTAATATGATGGATTATATTTATTTCTCGGAGGAGGTTGGATTGGAGCTGGAGCCTTCGATGGGACTGGAAGAATGTATGAGCTTAATAGCAGATAAAATAATAGAGGACAGAAGAAGCTTGTTACGATAGAATTGTTGTTAATACTTAATTCAATCCAAGGAACCAAAAAGTGCAAAGATGAATGGTTAAGAATAGGCAATTGCCAAACAATATAGCTTTTGTAATTGTATACACAACATATACTGATTCTTCGATCCAACGCTTCCTTCGGGCTTAGCTTCCGCTTCGAAACAGTATATGTTGTGTATACAATAGCTTAAGTTTCTGAGTTTCGCAATTACCTCAATGGTTAAGAAAATTGAAAGGAGATAGAAAAATACTTGATTTGAAAAATATCCATGCCTTAACACCAGCAATATGAAAATAAGCGGCTTGCACAGGTCAAAAAGTTAATAATTTGTAACTTCAAAACCTTTTCAATATTTTTTTGTAAAAATTAGGCATAATTACACATCGAATTTTACCAGATTTTGTGATAAAATTTCGATATGTAGTGCGCCCGTTCCCAATCAAGGTTTCCAACTTACATTATGAGAATTATTTTATATGAACTTCTCTATTAAAACGAATAGCAATGTCTTAAAACTAAATAATAAAGGAGTGGTACTTGTTCCCAAGAAGTAAACACGCCTTTTTTGTTAGAGCAGGTTATACTGCAAATATAGTTATAAGTCTGAGATTTGTCAGCAAAGAAGAGTTCCTTCTAAAGCAAACTAAAATATAGTAGGAGCATCTGGCAAGATCTAATGAAACGAAGGATAATAGTAATACAATATAATAGTTCACGCAAAGGAGAGAAAAACGTGATATCACCAAGAGAATTCGCAAAGAAGTGGAAGGAACTATGGGGGAAAGAACCCATAAAGTTCAGCGCAGATAAGCTGAAAGACTTAGAGGTTGATAAGGAAGTAAAAAGCTTTCTTATGGATGTAGGACTGCCGGATGAGGCACCATTACTAACTTTTGAAGCAGAGTTGTCATTATATGCAATAGAAGAAGATCTTAGTGACTACAAATACATAGGCTCTACTGGTTGGGGTGACCCTATCTGCTTATATGAAGGTGATGGGTCTGTTGTATATTTGGATCATGAAAATGATTTTGAGTATGAAACATTTATCAATTCTTCCATTCCACAGTTAGCGGAATCATTGCTGGTATATTCCCAGATGATGAAGGAAGCACAGGAGGAAAATGGAGAAGATGCTATTCTGGATAATAATATTCCGGAACGGCTGAAGAAATGGTTGTCTGAAGAATTAAAAAGGATTGATCCGCCGGCAGTGGAAGACGGTTTTTGGCAAGCGGAGCTGGAAAGCCTGGACGAGGAAGAGTAGAAAACCTGACCAGAGTATATCTATAAGCTGAAGAAAAGAAATAAGTATCTGAATGCGGAAAATCCCATACAAAATATACTTTAAGA
>JAEWMZ010000372.1 GCA_023392995.1 Bacillota bacterium | reverse complement strand
CTGTTCACACTTTGTTCATGGTGACAGGCACCCTCTTTGCTAACTGTTTTAGATTGCTGCTTAAGTCATTCAGTTCAATTACAGAACCATTCATTTCTCCAATCAAGTCAGTTTGGGTTTCAAGGGTGGATAAGATCTCATTGGCGGAGGAGGTGTTTTTGGCAGCTTGACCCACGTTGAGGTCGATCTGGTTATGAATCTCCTGAAAATCACTGGTTGCCTGGTTAATCTTTTCCATATTATCACCAAGAATTTGATTTGTATGGCGGTAGTCTTCCATAAAGTTGATATAGTCTGCATTCACATCTTCTAATAATACTTGTATTTTACTTACGGCTTTTCCGCCCTCCAATGCCTTCTCGTCTGCATTTTTAGCTTTGAAGGACAAGGATTGGGTCACTTCTGAGATATTTTCTGCAATGGACGAACTTTGTTCGGCTAATCTGCGTATTTCCTCGGAAACAACTGCAAAGCCCTTTCCCTGTTCACCAGCTCTGGCGGATTCTATGGCGGCGTTTAATGCCAATAAATTTGTCTGCTTGGATATTTTTTTGATTCCTTCAAGCAGGGAACTTACAACATCCAGATTACTTTTGAGGTCAGAAACAGTTTCGGTTGTGGCTCCAATTACTTCATTAACGGTAATAGCAAATTCAACAACTTCGTTAATACTTTTATAGTTGTGCTCTACCTTATCGTTAATTTCATCCGTCTTGGATACGATATCCTTTGAACCGTTGAGAGCAGTCTCTATCTTCGCAAGAGAACTGTCTATTGTAGCTTTTATGTTGTCTGTAATACGTGCCTCCTCCTGGATTGATTGCGACATCTGCTTAACAGTCTCTACAATTAAGGCGCCCGAAGTATGAATCGCACCACTTCTGTCAGAAAACCCTGTTAGATTCTCATCCAGCGTAGCAACACCTTTTTCTAAGGTAATAAAAGTATTTTCCAGTTCTTTTAACAGGATGATGGCATCTTTTTCTTTTTGAATGGAGGCTACGATTAAATTGCGCCCCCATTTTGTCAAAAGAAAGATCAACAGCAGAATTCCGTTAAATGCAGTCAAAACGATAACAAACGTGGGAATTGCAGTATCATTGCCCATTACAATATCAGGATGAAATACATAGGATACAATCATGCCAACATTGAGGTATATCCAGTAGATCAGAAATAATTTTTGATTGAAATAAATAGCACACATCAAAACTGTGATAAGAAGAATATAATGCTTATTCAACGCATAGTGATCCAAGAAAAATAAAGCAAACATAATTATGGACGGAAGAAATGCAAAGAAAAATCCTTTTATGTAATCATTTATTTTCAGAAAATAGTTTATAACGCCAATGGCTATAATTCCTATTCCGATAAATAGGAAATGGATATTGTCTGCAAATCCTCGAAAGACCAGTATTTGTCCAACGATAAGACCGACCAGTACAATTGTAATAGCCATATTAACCCGGTGCATTTTTTTTAAGTCAAATAAATCTGAATTCATTTGTATTTCCAAGAAAACGTCCTCCTTCTTTTGTATAAAGACATGTCATAATGTGTCTTTTTTTGTAATTTAACAATTATAACATAATATACAAAGAAAAACAAAATGTATTATTATCTACTCTGTAGAATGAATCTGAAATGTATGCAACCATTTCTAGATTATACTTTAGCTTCGGGGAGTCTCTCGTGTTCATACTTTTGTAATATTCGCTTAACTTATTTGTAATGGTGACAGGCACCCATTGTATCTAAATATGTTTTTATGTAACATATTAAGAGCTATTTTGGTGAACTATATTTTTGTATGCTTAAGCTATACAAATAAAAATTATATGTTACAAATGAGGTGAGAATAGAATGCAGCAGACATTAGGTAAAAGAATTAACCAATTACGCAAGAGCAAGGGATTGACCTCTGAACAGCTCTCGGAATTCTGCGGAGTAAATGCGGTGCATATCCGCAGAATTGAAAGTGGCGGCAGTTTGCCCAGCTTCTCTCTTTTTCTGAAGATTTGCAATGTGCTGGGAACCTCAGCAGATTATCTGTTGGGTGATCTTCTGGAGCATCCCGTCATACCCGACAGTGTAGAGCAGCTCGGCAAGCAATTAAAACATCTGAAGCCAGACCAGATTGACATGATAAATGAGATGATGGAGGTCATGATCCGGCACACTACCACATAGAGTGAAGCGGTGAGTAGATTAGAGCCTTTTTCATGAGGCTCTATTTTCTTTGCCCAATTTCACTTGCATTTCTCTCTAAATGTGTCTTATAATGTTACAATAATACTTATAGAGTTACATTAATAAGGAGGATAGAAATGACAACCAAAGAAAAGGTAACACTGGTGGAGCAAGCAAGAACGCTCTATACTCTCGGTTTGACGCTGGAGAATTACAGACAAGAGATACGACGGCTGGTGCATCGGAACATTCCCTATGATTCCCCACAGATGAAAGATGCTGTTTTTCTGTTTCAAACAACGGAAGAGGAATGGAGGCGATTGGAACAGGAATATTTAGATTATAGACAGTCACTGTTCTCATAGTGCCTGAAGAATATATAGCAAAAAAGCTGCTCCATAATGGAGCAACTTTTTTGCTTGTTCACGGTGACAGGTACCGACTTCTAAACTTGACTCGAATTGTCAGATCTTATTTATTGCTATAGGGATTACTGTTGCAATTCGAGATTGATTCTATTATCAGCCCGGTGCCCAACCGAAAGCCACAGGAAAAATTCTCATAGCTATAAAGGCTTGCAATCTCCTGGGACAATGTTTCTATTGCTTCAAAGCGTTCCCGTTCATCTACGGAAAGTTGCTCCCGGAGATGATTCTTTTCTTCTCCGAGCTTCCGACAAAGCTCCCAATACTTAGAGTCTCTCGGTACAATCTGCTCGGAGGGATAAACCTCACCATCGTAAAGCTGTTGCAGAAGGGTTTTATTCATTGAAAATTCCCTCCGCTTTCTGCACTGTTTCCATTGCAAGTAACATACCGAGTGAGAACGCATATTCATAAAGCTCTTCTTCGTTAGCGGCGGTAAGCTGTGTGTATAAATCGGATAATGCGGAAAACCTTTGGCAATCGTCCAGCGATAGCTTTGCTTTAAAATATTTTTCTTCTTCCTCTATCTTTTCAAAGATTTCAATACTATTTTTATTATAAGAGACATGTCGCGTCCATGGGATAATGTCCCCTTGATACATACCGCGCAATACACTTTTCATGTCAGCAGTCCTCCTTTTGAATTGTCAGATCATCTTTTCCATACCTGAAATACTTCTCAAAAAAACTCGGTTCAAGGGCGATTCTTCCACAAGCAAAAGATTTTAAATATGTCCCATTATATCATCCTTTCGTCATTGTTTTCCAACTACTTGTCCATATGTTTATTATATAGTAAACTGGCAAATAAAATGACACTTACTAGATGTCATATGAGATGAGTGATATGATTTATTACAAAGAACAAACTGTATCACAGAGAATGCTAGCTGATCAGCTTCAACTGATAGGAATAGACTTGGATAAGAATGCGATTTAAAAATCGAAAGCGGGACACGGTTTGTAACCGATATTGAGATTGTAGCTTTTACTAAAGTATTTAATATAACTGCAAATGAATTGTTAGAATGTATCCGATGAATAGCCCACCGGTTTTTCAACTCACTAACTTTATGAGATAATCCTTTTACAAGAGTGATATATCTTCTGTTCTGGGATTTGGGACTTCGGACTCATTTAGTTCAATTCTCTTTTAGTCACTGTCCTGATTCACTCTAATACACTTAAAGGAGTTGGACTAAAATGGTTCAAAAAGACCACAGACAGCCACGACATACAGATAGGGAATGGCTCAATCTCATACAAGAGTGCCGCACCAACGGAATGAGTGACAAAGACTGGTGTGATCTGCATCATATTCAGCGCAGTAGCTTTTACTATCATATCCGCAGATTTCGAGATAATGCCTGCCCAGTACCAGAAGCTTCGCTTCCAGTGGTTTCAGAGAAGCAGGTTCAAGGGAACCGAAAAAGCTACTTGCACAATACGGAAAATCCCTCTGCTTATTATTGACGAATGGTTAGTGTCTGACCTTTCCGACAGTGAATTATACTTACTCTTTGAACTAATGGAAAGTCGATCAGATACAACCTCCAGCATCTTCTGTACTCAATACAGAAAAGATGATTGAATAGCTCATATGGGTGAAGGCATCCAGGCAGAAGTGATTGTTGGCAGATATGCCCATTCCGCATACTGGATAGAAACCTGATTCATGAATATGCGAGAATACTGTACCAAAAACAAGATTTAACAATAAAACATGGTAAGTGCTTCAAAAGATGACGTCTAGTAATACAGCAGCAATTCTGGTAAGCTAAGGTTATCATTTTTTGAGGCACCTCTTATGACTATGAGTTAGCCTGCATTCATCCGGCAGTTCAGTTGACCAAGGCAGGTACTGATCCAGTATTTCTGGATGGTTATTGAAATCTTTATTTGGCATCTCATTTAGAAGGTATTTCAAATACTCATACACATCAAGTGAATTTGCTTTCGCAGACTCTACCAATGTATAGAGTACTGCATTAGCAGTTGCTCCTTTTGGAGTATCTGCAAAAAGCCAAGCACGTCTTGCTGTGGCGTATGGCTTGATATTGGCTTCGCAGAGATTGTTTGAGATAGGAAGACGTCCGTCTTCCAAAAATGTTTCCAGATATTTTCGCTGGTTTGTAGCATAGGTCAGTGCCTTAGTTAATTTCTCATTAGTGGTCGAAAGAGCGGCCGTCTCATTAATCCACGTCCAAAAGGCATCAAGGATGCAACGTGATCCATCCTGACGCTTGTCCTTCTTTTCGTTATATTCAAGGTTTTTCATCTCATCCTCAAGCTTGAACAGGAGGTTGATGTATTCGCGACCTTCAGCGCCTTTAGAACCTGGGATTTCTTTTCCCTTGTTATCTAACGGAATACTCTCTATGAAATATCTACGTACATGAGCCCAACAAAGATTTCTCTTGATGTTCTCCACCTTTTCATAGCCAGCGTAAGCATCCGTGGTCAGATACCCATGAAATCCCGATAGAAGCTGTTTTGCGATATCACCGCTCCGGGATCTGGAGTAATAGAAGAAGGCTCCCTGGATATCTTCACTTGCGGCACTTCTTATGACCCACATGAAAGAATCACTGCTAGCTTTCTTGCCCTCTTCCTTGTTGCATTGAATCCGGGTTTCATCCATGTGCAGAACTCCACAGTTTAGAAGCCTTTCGTGAATCCGATTATAAATCGGGGTTAGCCATTCTTCACTACAGCGGATAGTCCAGTGCGCCATGTTTGCTCTGGGTAGGACAAGCCCCATCCGATACCAGTCTTTTTCCTGACGATTGAATGGAATTCCCATCGCAAATTTCTGATACATGACATGCCCTACGAGGGAAGCTGTCGCGATAGAGTGAGGAAGCACTGGATTTGGTACCGCCGCTTTCTGAAAGTGATCCTTTGGATTCTCACTTTCCTTAGTTCCGCATTCCATACACTTTGCTACCTGCTGTACGATTTGTTTTACTTTCAGTCTCGCAGGAATGAATTCTACCTCGGTACGAACGAGTTTCTGACCAATAATCTTTAACTCGCCACCACAGATAGAACAAGTCTCTTCTGGATTGATGATGAACTCTTCGATCTCTTTTGGAAGCCCTGCCAGCATTTCAGCCCTTATACCAGGCTGTCTGGCAGTTCTGGTATAAGATGGGACAGTTATCTTTTTCTGTTCCTTGAACAGTTCTTTTGCCAGCTGGTACTATGTCAAGAAAAAGTACAAGTTAAACGTGAACTTTTCTATTAACATGCTTCATTGTTATGTTCCTGCCATTCCATCTCATCCAGTTTATTCCAATACTTAACCTCATATTCGTTAGGCGAAAGATATCCACAATGACTATGAATTCTAACGGTATTGTAAA
>JAEWMZ010000370.1 GCA_023392995.1 Bacillota bacterium | reverse complement strand
TTAATCCACTTAGTTGGTGACATTGTAAATGAATTAGCACCTGCTTCTTTTTTAAACCCGTCGAATTCGACGGGTTTAAAATCAGGATTATGGAGACTTTCCCATAATCCTAAAAATTCAATAGTATCTCTGGCTCTAATCCAATTCTTTATAACATCATTAGGTTCATCACTCTTGTATTTTGCTATATCCGTCAAAGAAATAAATTCATTATGAAAATCAGTTGTGTAAATTCCAATATCAATTCCTTTTGCATGAATGGTATCTTTTTTTATCAAACTCCCCATTTTTCTTCTCCAATCCTATAAAATTTACACACAAATGTTATGACTTTCCCGCATTGCCAATACAGCTAACAACATTCGCCATTCTTTCCTCTTTTGGCATAAACATCTTCTCTACCCCAAAACATAGCATAATATCGTTTTGCTAAATCCTCAGTTATATATACCTCCAAGAACTATGATTCCAGGCTCAGCCACAGAGCTGGGCGAACTCCTCCGCTGTTATCACCTGTCAAAGGATGAATTGTGTTACTGCTGTAGTGGAAGGTGCCGTTGCCCTGAATGCCTATATTGCCGTCACCGTGGATATATACAGCTCTTCTATTGTCCCGCCCGGGCGACCGAAGCCACCACCACCATATATACCCATTAAATGACGATCTGCGTTTGCTGTTGTTTTCGTCTTTCCTTTGAAACCAGTATCGTTGCTTGGGGCTGCGGGTCTCAAGGTTTTTACTGCTGTCACCGAAATATTTGCATACTGCTTCTTCTATGCTTAGTAGAAATATGTAATCCCGAGTATCCTCTCCGCCTCTGGAACCGTACCATGAATTGCCGTTATTTTTATTCATTACCGGTATGATTCTAGACTGCTCGGCTGGAGTGAATTTATTATAAAAGTCACTGTTGAGATATTTTCTTAGGGAGGATTCATCCCAGGTCACATCACCTGCGCGATTGTTATAGGGGTGTTGTTCGATCATATATTCCGTTATAATTAGAGCCGTATTGCCTTGAATATCAAGAACGCGCCAATCATAACCGCCAAATGGTACGATTGAGCCGATGTCAATCTCACTCATTCTCTTTCACCTCGTGTAATATGAATTTTTTAGTTCTATCTTAATGTGCCTTAAGAGCAAATGCCCATTATCTGCTTTGTATCAATGATCAAATCACTTGTGAAATTGCCATTTTTATCTCCTCGTATATTCCACCCCCCATAAACAACCGTAAATATCGTATAGCCCTGGTAAATAATGATGAAGTTTCATTAATTCCTCAGAGTTATATGTTCTCTGAATCTTTGTATTAGGAAGCCAAACAGAAAGTAAACTTTGCATATCACGAAGAAACTCTAAATCTTTGATTGGTGTTTTACCTAATATAGGTCCACTAATTACTAATTGTTCCAGTTTTTCCAGTATTGCGAGTGGTGAATAATCTTCGATTCGCTTAAAATTCTCAACATATAGGACAATTAAGTTTTTCAAATTACCAAGGCATGTAATATCCTTAACTCCTGCCCCTGAACCGATGTACAAATATTTTAAATTTACTAAGCTTTCTAGTCCTGTTAAATCAGTGTAAGCTCCCCATTTAAACCGTAACTCTTCTAAGTTTTCCTGACAGCAGGCAGCATCAAACAATCTCTGTGGTACGCGAGAATTAAAATGAAGAGCCTTTAAAGCCTTTGTATTTGTTCTTAAAAAGACAATCCAGTCAGATAAAATCCGTTTTTGATCAGATTCACTGTAGTGATAATCAAGTTGTGTACAGGCAACACACAAGTGGGTTTCACCTTTGTAATCCTTTACTTCCTTCATAATTTTTGCTGGAGGAAAGCCACCAATAGTACTAAAATATCCTCTTTTTATCTGTTCTCCAGTTAAAACAGCCATTGTTATATCACCTACTTTACCTAATTAATTAACTACAAATACATAAAGTTATAATTTTTACTTGAATAACAATTTATATTATAACAACTTCTTTCTAATAAATAATGAGAAGCCAAATATATCAAAGAACAAATTAAGGCTTTCATATATAAAGAGTTAGCGATATTTATGTAATATCTCCTTAGGGATATGGCAATAGTCATTAGGACAACGCTCTAATCTATCTTGATGTTCCTCTGCACTTTTTATGTAATTCGTAAGCGGAAGGACTTCCACTGCAATCTTGTCCCTATCTGCTCTTTGTGTTATATAATTCTGGGCAGCTTCCAAATGTCGAGGCTCTTTACTATATACGCCGGTACGGTATTTTTTCCCCACATCAATTCCTTGTTTATTTATACTGTATGGATCTATAATCTCAAAAAAATAATCCATCAGTTGAGGAACCGTTACAATTTTGGGGTCAAATTCTGTTTTTACACATTCAGCATAACCATCATACTCACCTTCGAGAGTATTTGAGCAACCATTTGCCCGTCCTGCTTGGGTATTCATAACGCCTTTAAGTGTTTTGATAAATGCTTGTACACCCCAAAGACAGCCACCTGCAAAATATATTGTTTCAACCATAGTGCTCACCTATTTTCTTTCGTCAAATACAAAAACCAAGTAGTTAATTTACCATGGACAAATTCGTGCTTTGGTGCTTCCGTCCGATCTACACGGTTAATAAAGATTATGAATTCTTTTGGATATATATTTTTAAAGCTTTAATTGCTAAAAACAAAGCATAGATTGCTTCTACCACTAAGATTATTATAATTCCATAAACAAGTATACCCACTAAAGACCAAAAGCCCATAACTCCAATCATCTATTGCCCTCCTAAATTTGTTTTATTAAGACGTTATCGCTACTTTTTTCAAAGGATTATTGTTGTTCCTGTCCAGCAAACTGTTCACCTAATATCTCCGTTAAGTCTGATAGAAGAGTTTCATCTTCTCCTATATATTGAACTATTATGCTCCCCCGTTTATAGAAGTGAGGGTATGATACCCAGGATATTTTAACTGATCCGGACCAATTATCGTAGCCAAATCCATCACTATCAATATTACTTGCTTCACTTTCCATTTTTTTGTTATTACCAAAAAGGTAAATATCCAATGCTGTCTCGTCAATTTCCATCCTTTTCCTTGTGGTCGGGAGAAAATCTTTCGGTACATCCTGTATTTCAAAATCATATCCTTTGTTATTCATATCACTTTCAAAATTCTCAAGATCATATTGATTATTAGAGCTGTTCTCTTTGCTGCAACCTGGGAACGTTATGATGAAACTAATCAAAATAACTATCATCACTTTTTTCACAATAAACTCCATTCTGTCGCTAATCGGCCTTGTAAATAGGAATAAAAATGTTTTTACCTTCAAGTTTTTGTTATGTACTAAAAATAATGGGAAGTAGGGATAACTAAACGATTTAACGATGTTTAAATTATGCATATGCTTTTTCGAACCCTATATTATTCGCATATGTGCCTCCACGAATTGTAGCTTTACGTCTCAACTGGTTTATAGATTAAACCAATAATAAGGTCTTTTTTTAAATAATTGAAATCCACATTTCTCTGCAACAGCCTGCGACTTAACATTGGATTCAACGC
>JAEWMZ010000337.1 GCA_023392995.1 Bacillota bacterium | reverse complement strand
AGCTGCATATCAGCGTACTCAATCCCATTGTGAACCATTTTTACAAAATGACCTGCCCCATTCTCACCAATGTACGTACTGCAAGGCTCATTGTCAACCTTAGCAGAGATTGCTGTGAGGACTGGTTCCATTCTTTCATAAGCCTCCAGACTTCCTCCAGGCATAATTGCCGGGCCGTTTCTGGCTCCTTCTTCTCCTCCGGAAATACCGGTTCCAAGATACAGAAGTCCCTTGGCATTCAGTTCCTTTGTTCTCCTTATGGTATCCAGATAGTAGGAATTTCCTCCGTCCATAATCAGATCCCCTTCCTTTAGCAAGGGAATTAATTGTTCGATGGTGGAATCTACGGCAGCACCTGCCTTTACCATCAATATAATCTTACGTGGAGCTTCAAGAGAATTCACAAAATCCTCTAAGGCATATGCTCCAGCTATATCCTTCTCTTCTGCTTCTTTCAATATCTCCTTGGTTTTCTCCGGTGTTCTGTTGTAAACAGCTACCGAAAAACCATGATCAGCAATATTGAGAGCTAAATTCTTACCCATGACTGCTAAACCAATCACACCAACCTGTTGTTTTTTCATAATAACACCTGTACCTTTCAATTTTCTGTAGAACCAATTCATAATACAGAATCAGTCTAATAAAATAATTATAACATTCTATATGAATTATTTAAGTATCTCATCTTTATAATTTCGTCTTTCTTCTCTGTCTTTCATTTTTCCGTCACTTAACTTCTATGTCGTATCTTTTATTTTTAATTCTTTCAATCAATAGAATTCATACATACTGGAAATACCTGATTAATCTTCAAGTATCTGAAAACCTGCTTCACGCAAGGTGTTTTTTATTTCTTCTAAATCAATCTTTTTTAGCTGCGCCCCTTTTGGAAGAGTCATAAATCTTCCAGCCGTAGCTAACATTCCCGGCTTCGTAATATCACGAAACCCTAAGTCTGCCAGGATAGCAGGAAGCTGGGGGTACTCAGCGCATAACTCATACACTGATTTACTTAAATCCAAGACGTTACCTTCCATTTCTTCAGCCTCACTTTCTTCTATTTAATTTCCAGTGTAATTAGGCATTTGCAAAACTCATTAACTGAAGATATTGAATACATCGCAGATACTGTTTCGAACCGGAAGTTAAGCCCGAAGGAAGCATTGCAGTAGAGGAATAATATTTGATGTGTATTCAATTACAAATTATATTGTTTTGCAATTGTCAATTCCAATGTAATATTGTAGGATAATATTCTATTCTTGATTTGTTAATAGCTTTATATTCTGCTAAGCGAAGATTTTATTCCTGCTCCGTAATGAAACGGCTTACAATAACTTTACTATAATCCAACAAATATTATTAATGTTTTTAGTGTATGTAAAGATCTATATTTTTACTGTGATTCTGGTCACACTTTTTCAAAATATACCAACTCTTGTTAATATACGATTCGTTTGCTTATATCATTCCACCTTGTTATGAAAACTCACGATAGTATAAAAAATCCGCTAAGATCATTGCTAGCTCTAACAACCTTAACGGATTTTTTTATAGTTTATTACCAAGAAATAGATGCACCATTCTATTCTGCTTTAACTGAATACTTTGTATTTCTGTGCTTTATATTTATGTGCTTAATGCTTATTTCATCCTAATTATTCAGACACATCCTAATACACCAGTTCTTCGAACAGAGCCTTTACCGTAGTCATCTCCTTCAAACGATGTACATTGTCACCACAGAAAATCAAGCCCTCTGCAAGGTTTCCTTCCACTGCATTAATCAGCGCTGATGTGATACAATAGGGTGTTTCCTTTGGATTGCAATGCTCCAGGCAATGAAAGCATTTGGTAACCGGGATTCTTCCTTGCTTTACTGTTTTTAGGAAAGGATTAAGAATTGCACGTCCCGGCATTCCCACCGGACTGATTACAATCTGGATATCCTCTTCCTTTGCATCAATATAAGCTCTTTTATATGCTTCACTAGCATCGCATTCTTCCGTAACAACAAATCTGGTCGCAATTTGCACTCCATCAGCACCTAGTTCCATCGCATGCTTGATATCTTCCTGATCAAAGATACCTCCACCGATGACAACTGGTATTTTGCGGTCATATTTCTCTTCATACTGCTTTTTACACTCGATGATTCCTTTTATTTCGCTATCATAATCCAGCTCATCAATATGCTCCAACTGTTCCTTGGTAAATCCAAGATGACCGCCGGCACGGGGGCCTTCAATCACAATAAAATCTGCTGTCGTATTATATTTGCGATCCCACATTTTTAATATCACCGCCGCAGCCTTAATACTTGACACAATAGGTGCGATCTTAGTCTTAAAACCCTTCACCAATTCCGGTAAAGATACTGGGAGACCTGCGCCGGAAATAATCACATCTGCTCCACCTTCACAGGCTGCTGTTACATATCTATCATACTGCTTTGTAGCCACCATAATATTGACGCCAACGATTCCACCCAGGGCAATCTCTTTCGCTAACCTAATATGCTTCTTTACCGCAGATAGATTACTTTCAATCTGATGCTTGTTAAAATCAGGTTCGTCATAACCTATCTGAGCAGTTGAGATAATGCCGATTCCGCCTTCTCTTGCAACTGCACCAGCCAGCTTCGATCTGCTGACACCAACACCCATACCACCTTGAATAATCGGAATTCTAGCCACTAAATCACCAATCACGAATGGTTGCATAATCATATTAATCTCTCCTACTTATCTGCTTTGACTGCTTTATCAAAATAAGCTTTCCTACAAAAATCTAAAGAAAATTACTTTGATAATCAAACTATTTTGTTATTTTTTATCTGGTGTTTCCACCAGATTACATATATTATAATTTAAACAAGGCATCGTTGTCAATATGTTGTAGTATATTTTTCTATTTTATGTAGTTTCAATAACCACATATCCACTTTTTAACAATTAAAATATTTTAATCAAATCTTTCGCGCCTATATTCTTTATTCTTGATGTTAGCAGCTTATTAGAACAAAACAAAACGCCCCTTCCAATCGCCTGGGGAGAATTAACATTACAATCAAAAACATGAAGACTTAAGAAGAAGTCTCAGTATATCAGGTTGTGTCAGAAAACTACTTGTACCAAGCTAAATGCCATGCTCTGTGGCAGACAAGGCGCGATTTTGGGTTCTTAATGGTTCTACCTTCCCAAAATTGCAACATAAGATTCCACAAAGTGAAGGCATTTAAAACGGTATAATGAGTCTTCAGACACATCCTGGCTTGCTCTCTAAGAAACAGTTGCTACGTCTTATTCCTTCTCCTTAGTAACCTTCTTCTTAATAATCTTCTCTTCACAAGCTTCTACCTAATTATTTTCATTATTATATCTGAGATCCCTAGCTGACTTACTCTACAAAAGGAGCCAAATTCATACGGATAAAATATCCCTGGTCATGATGACAAACCGGACATTCCTTCGGTGCTGCCAAACCCCAATGAATATGACCGCAATGCAGGCACATCCAACCGACTTCCACCTCAGAAACATATAACTTATCTTCTTCCAAAAGCTGAGCCAAACGCGCAAATCTGTCTCCATGGGTTTTCTCAATCTTCGCTATCATATGAAAGGAAGCACCCACTTTAGCAAAACCTTCTTCCTTTGCAATATCTCCAAAGGTTTTATAAACATTATCATATTCCTCGTATTCATTATGCTGTGCCGAGCGTAACAGCTTAGCTAAATCCTTATGAATGTCTACTGGATATCCGCCGTCTACATGAATTGTCTCCCCTGCAAATTCCTTCAGATGCTGATAAAAGATCTCTGCATGTTCTTTCTCCTGATCTGCCGTAAAGCGAAATACCGCTTCGATTACATGCTGGTGTTCCTTTTTTGCCTGAGATGCCCCAAAGGTATATCGGTTTCTTGCCTGGCTCTCACCTGCAAAAGCTCTCATCAAGTTATCCTTGGTTTTACTGTTCTTAAAATCAACTGCCATAAGTTAACCTCCTTACTATGTTTGGTTAAAGTATTGCCCGTTGATTTGTCATTCTAACAACGTATCCTACATTATTTCATTTTTTTCTGCTCTTGTGTCATAGTTCTTTAGCAATATATTATTTTCCAGATGAATATGCTCATGCAAATCCATCTCTAATTCCTCCAAAAGTTCATAGGTCTTTCGGAAGGTTCCACAGACATCCTTGGGAATCTGATAATGCTTTGTAGCATGACGAAGCTTTTCCAATACCTCACCTGCTGCTTCGTGTTCAGCGATTATTATTGCTGACTGCTCTGCAATTGCTTTCTGGTTAGCCGCTTCCTCTTCAAAGGAGGGAAAGAGCATCGTTTCTTCTCTTAATAAATGCTGCTCCAGATCTGCTTTTAACATACCATACAAACGATATACTTCAAACAGCTCTGTATGCTTATTTCCGTGTACTCTTAAGATGGTTGCTAAAAGCTGTGCAAGCTCCGGTAAGGTCTCACGTAAATAGTTATGATGGCGGTCTTCGATATAGGCAGAAAGCACGGTAGGGCTCATGGTATTAAAGCTAATATCCTTATAGCTTTCCTCCCGCTCCCGCTGCACCTCCTCCAGGTCAGAATAAATTGCCTCTTCTGCTATCCCCTGCTCTTTGATTACTGCTCTCAAATTTTTGTGACCACCGCAGCAAAAGTCAATACCATAACCTCCAAAAATCTTACTTGCCCTTGGCAACTCCGCCACTACACTTCCAATAGTAATATTGTGATCTCTAACATTCATAAAGCCTCCTTCTGCTCTTACTCTTTGAAGTCTTCTTCAAAAGTTATCGCAGCCTTGTGATTATACTTGATAAATATAAGTTTCTTAATGTCTTTTGTTGCTATCAGTATAATCGAGGCTTTTCAAATGTTCTGTGATTGCAATCAAATGTATCAAATTCTTGTTGTAGCCTTTTCCTACCATTTTAAAATATAAATGATTCTTATAAAGCTATAGAAGCATCAAAAAACTACCAGACTTAGCAAAGTAATTCCTGCTATATCTGATAGTCCAATAATTTAGTTCAAATTTAGTTTAAATTTAGTTCAATAATTTATCTTAATACAACAATTTAGCCAATTAATAGTCCAATCTCCTTCTCTCGAAGCATCTGGGGGCTACCTTTAAGCTCAGTGTCCAAGGATAAGATCTGCCTCTGTTTACCCTGCAATCACTTGCAGTGCTTTTGTATCTAGAATTAATATGGATTTATTATTGACTGACCGTATGACACCCTCATTCTCCAACTGTCCCAGCTTCCGGCTTAAGGTTTCTCTGGCAACGCCCAGATAGTTTGCAATTCCTTCTCTGCTGAGCGGCAGCTGAACTAAGATTCCCTGGGGATCTTCTGTACCGTACTTGGCTGCAAATTCTAGTAAAATTCCACCCACTCTATTATCCACATTGCGAACGCCCATACCCTGCATTGCATTTTCCAGTCTAGCCATACGTTCCCCAAGCTGTGAGATAATTTTTATTGCAATCTCAGGATAGTTATAAAGTATATTCTGGAATTCTGTTTTTGACAAGGAACAAGCCA
>JAEWMZ010000251.1 GCA_023392995.1 Bacillota bacterium | reverse complement strand
ATTTCGACAGCTTTTCTTCATAAACATTGATACGAAGATTATGAATTTCATCCAGCATGTTATTAAAGGCATTATCAATCTCAATAATTTCTTTGCAATTGGAGGCATCTGCCGGGAGTTTCTGGTCAAAGTTACCCATTCTAAGGGAGGCAGCAGCATGCTCCAGCAAACGGATTGGCTTTGACAGGAAGCGGTTCACGGATAAAATCAAAATAATGGTTAAGAATAGGATAGCAATCACCATAAAAAATAGGAGCTGATAGATGGTATTGAGCTGGCCATCAATTTTCTTCAGCGGAATTAGAGCAGAGAGGTAATAATCGCAATAGTCAATTTCATTTGTAACTAAAAGAGACTCACTGCCGTCGTGCATCTTAAGGATAGCATAATTTTTCAAGGAATTTTCAACGGGTAATTGATAGTTTTTTAGTTCATTCTCAGTCAATGGAGTGCCTTCAGAATCTACATACACCACATGGCCTTCCAATTCAGAGATATTTTCAAAGGTTGAGGTGAGCAGGTCTACGCTGGACCAGGCGCCCATATAAGTATTTTCGATTTTAATAATTCGAATTAAATAATAGGAGGAGTCAATTTCCCTGGAAAACCAGGAGATGAGATTAACTTCATCTAAGGTATTGGAGGAATTGGCTTCTCGAAGATAGTTTTTTAAATATAGGACGACAGAATTGTTTTTTTGTGTTTTTGAACTATTATTCTGTGTTCGAGTGGATTGAATAAAGGTATCGTTGGTTGGTGCATACAGGAACATTCCATCGATCTCTGTAAAGGAGGGGAGGCTGTAGTCCAATAAGGATTTCACCCGAATGATATGATTGTAGACCCGGTCGACCTCTTTTTGAGAGGTTACATAAGGAATATCGTAACTATAGGAATACATATCGATCAGAAAAACATCCAAATTATCCAGATTCTTTGTTAGCTGATGATTATATAATTCCAGAGTGTCCTTTATGTTATGATAGGTTTTCTCGCGAAGTACATTCGTAAAGTAGCCGGAAATCCATATAATAATGGTCAAAGCACAAATCAGAATGAGTCCGATCATAATAAAAATGCGGTTATGAAAGGAATATATTTTTGGTTTTTTGTTGCTATTTACCTTCATATTTGCGTCCCTCAGAATAAAAAGTTGTAAAATGTGTATCTTATGAAGTGACAAATGTATAAGTGTTGGTCGAATTGAACAAATATCTAAGAAAAGTGAAATGGATTCTAAGAATATTATCTAACAAGTTACGACTTACATTATATAATACTAGCATAACCAATATCAAGTGCGATATGAAACTTGAGTAACTGGAACACCGAAGAGGAAGGGATAGATACTCGAACAGCAGCAGTTGATTGAGATAATCTGGTTATAAAATTTAGAAGTGGAGGAAAAGGATTATGAAAAAGTTCTTAGCAGTACTACTTAGTTTAATGGTAATGGTGAGTCTTGTCGGTTGCAAATCAGGTACGGACAAGAGTGGCACAAGTGACACAGGGAATGACACTTCAGCTACAGTAACAGAGGGGGCTGCACTTGATCCGGCAGCAAAGGCAATTGCAGACAGAAAAGAAAGCGGAAAATATCCAACCGTAGTTATGGCGTTCATGAACTGGGCAGGAGCACCTGCCGGTATGGAAAGAATTCAAGGTTTGATCAGTAAATACACAGAAGAAAAATTAGGTGTATCCGTTCAGCTTGAAATCATAGATTATGCTTCCTATCAGCAGGGTATGACCTTGATGTTATCCTCTGGGGAACAGGTAGATATCTTCAATGCGATCGCAGTAGGATATACTCCTTCCATCAATAAGGGATATGTGCTTGATTTGGAAGAAAATGATTTGATTAGTACTTACGGTAAGGGAATTCTGGATACCATAAGCCCGGATTATGTGAATGCTTGTCGTGTAGGAGGTAAGTTATACGGACTTCCTCAGCAGAGAGATATGGCGATCGGACAGGGCGGCTTTGCAATTGGTGCCGAATATCTGGATGGTATTGGCTTTGATTATAAGTCCATGTACAAAGAAGGCGATGAAATCATTTATACTGATTTGAATACAATTAGCGATATCTTTGGTAAGCTTCATGAAAAATATCCGAATCTCTATGTATATGGTCCTCAGGAAGCATCTTTAACACAGCACAATCAGTACGATATGCTGGGCGGGGATAACTACGGTGTACTGTTAGATCCCGCAAATAGTTTAAAGGTTGAAGATCTGTGGGGCAGTGATATGTTTAAGAACTTCTGTAACACAATGTTTCAATGGAATAAGGCTGGCTATATCTCTAAAGATGCTTTAACTGATGACACAGCACCAACCGCACAGGTTAAAGCAGGTACCTTAATGGCTTATGCAACAGCAACAAAGCCAGGAATCAGAGCACAGGAAACTGGTCTTTGCGGAAGAGATATGGTTGTTTTCCAGACAGGTGCTGATTTCTTAAAATCCTCAGCAGTAACTGCTATGCCTTGGTGCATTAATTCCGGCTCAGAAGATCCGGTAGCTGCAATGCAAGTACTTGATGCTTTTTATACCGATCCAGTGCTTTCTAATCTTCTTTGCTGGGGTGAAGAAGGAAAAGAATATGTTAAGACAGATGATGGTCACATTACCTTTGCTGATGGTGTAGATGCACAGAAGTCTGAATATTTTAACAATGTAAACTGGTTGATGCCGAATCAATTTATCGCAGATATTTGGGTTGGAAATGACCTTGATATTTGGGATCGTATGGCGAAATTCAATAACGAATCTGTTAAATCAAAAGCACTTGGCTTTAGCTTTGACAACAGCAGTGTAGCAACAGAATATACCGCTTTAACAAACGTATACAATGAATATGGTAAACCATTATTGTTTGGATTTACGGATCCGGCAACTGGAATTCCGGAGATGGTTCAAAAGTTGAAGTCTTCCGGTTTGGATAAATATATGGAAGCGAAGCAAGCAGCTCTTGATGAGTGGGCTTCTGTAAATGGCGTAAAATAACAGGTTTATCATTACAAAAGCAAGAAAGTATAGAGCGTCCCAATTACCGGATAGGTAATAAGCTTTAGAACATTAGTTGAAGTGCATGGGGAAGCTTAACTTAGCTTCCTCGTCCACTTTGTTTTTTATCATCTATGAAAGGCACAGGAATATATATGGAAATTGCAGCTACAACGAAAAGTAAATCGAAAAGGAGTAAGAGGCTTGTACAGTTTAAGAAATGTATTCCCTTATATCTGATGGCATTGCCGGGTCTGGCATATCTTTTCATTAATAACTATATGCCCCTGCCGGGTATTGTATTGGCTTTTAAGAATTTTAATGCGAGGAAGGGAATCTTTGGATCAGATTGGGCTGGATTAAATAATTTTAAATACTTGTTTCAAACACAGGATGCCTGGATCATAACAAGAAATACGATTCTGTATAATGTCACATTTATTGTACTTAATACGGTGTGTGCGATTGCAGTTGCCATTATTCTTTCTGAATTAACGGCTAGGGTGAAGAAGTTTTATCAGTCGGCAATTTTACTGCCGTTTTTAATATCAGCAGTTATCGTCAGCTATCTGGTATTTGCATTTTTATCAACAGAAAATGGATTTATTAATAACTCTATCTTAAAACCTCTGGGAATTGAAGGAATCTCCTGGTACACAGAGAAGAAATATTGGCCGTTCATTCTGGTACTGGTTTCACTCTGGAAGACCGTTGGTTATAATTGTATTATCTATTTATCCACAATTGTGGGCTTTGATAAGGGCTATTATGAGGCAGCCGCCATCGATGGTGCTACCAAGTGGCAGCAGATTAAAAAAATTACTATTCCCTTGTTAAAACCAACCATTGTGATGCTGACTCTGTTGGCAGTTGGCCGTATTTTCTACTCTGACTTTGGTTTATTCTATCAGGTACCACAGAATTCAGGACCACTGTTCTCTGTTACGAATACAATTGATACCTATGTATACCGAGGCTTGCTGGAGCTTGGAGATATTACAATGTCAGCAGCCGCAGGCTTATATCAATCCTTTGTTGGATTTATACTTGTACTTACAGCAAACATGGTAGTACGTAAGTATGATTCTGACAGTGCATTATTCTAGGAGGGTCAAAGACCATGAAAACAAGAGAAGAGAAACTATATCAGCTGCTAGGTCATATTATTATGATTGTTCTTACAGCGAGTGCACTGATTCCGATTATTTTATTGATGATATCCTCATTTACGGATAATGATACTTTAATTAAGAACGGCTATTCCTTTCTACCTGAGAAAATAAGCTTTTATGCTTATGAATATATCTTTAAAACCGGTAATTCGGTACCGCATGCATATATGA
Source organism: Bacillota bacterium (assembly GCA_023392995.1). Lineage (GTDB taxonomy): Bacteria > Bacillota > Clostridia > Lachnospirales > Lachnospiraceae > Mobilitalea. The sequence goes on along the minus strand of JAEWMZ010000251.1, from coordinate 879 downwards.
TATCCTTTTTGCTTACCGCAATTGGAACTGTATTATCGCTGGTAATTACAACAATGCTGGCCTATGCGCTTTCTAAGAAATATCTTCCTGGAAGAGGCATACTTACTTTTTTGGTATTCTTCACGATGCTGTTTAACGGCGGGTTGGTTCCAACCTATATGAACTATACCAATACCTTTGGATTTAAAAATACCTTCTGGGGATTATTAATACCGGGACTTTTAATGAATGGCTTTAATGTTATGCTGATGAAATCCTACTTCGTAACAGGTGTTCCGGAAGAGATTCTGGAAGCGGCAAGAATTGATGGGGCTACAGAATTTAAGACCTTCCGTATTGTTGCATTACCTTTAGCAAGACCGGTTGTTGCAACCATTGGATTATTCTCTGGAATCATGTACTGGAACGACTGGCAAAATGGTTACGTTTATCTGACAAAAAGAACGGATTTATATTCGATTCAGAACCTGCTGAACCGTATGATTCAGAACATACAGTTTTTATCCCAGAACTCAGAAAATATCTCAAATGCGAATGTTGGTCTGTCTGCCATTCCTTCCGTATCGGTACGTATGGCGATGGCTGTGCTGGGCGTTCTACCAATTATTATTATCTATCCCTTTGTCCAGAATAATTTTGTAAAGGGTATTACACTCGGTGGTGTAAAGGGTTAAGATAATATCTTCAGTTAATGAGTTTTGCAATTATCGAAATATCTAATTCAAGGAAAGGAGGGTATGATGTAATATTTATTATATATCATACAAGGCAGAAATGATAAATTTTAAAATAAACAAAGAACAGAAAACAGACTTTCCTCATTATTGGGAAATGTGCGTTGGAAGCTGCCATGCTTACACGGCTTTACGAGAGGATTAT
>JAEWMZ010000238.1 GCA_023392995.1 Bacillota bacterium | reverse complement strand
CACGGACACAAATCCGAAACCCAAATCAACGAAACCTTCCACATTCCTATGTCAAAAGCCATATTACCATCCACATTTTTATCCGACAAAAACTACATATTCCAACTCTATAACGATGAAGAAACCGTAGAAATCATTACCCACCGATAAATACCACTAACCATCTGTTCCTTAATTACCTTTAAGGATGACAAAACTCAATAAAACAACATTACCCCACATACCAAGCCTATGAAATAGCATAATGATCCACCATTATCGTACTTAAATCCCTCAACAACCATACCCCATGACCAGAGCACTATATCATCCAAGATCACATACTTAACGCTACAAATAAGTACCTATTCCCATATTGAGAATTGGAGCCTACCAATGCTACAAAACCCAACTCCTTACAACAACTATATCCGCATAACCTGCCCTCCCTATCATTCTATGTCACATACACAACAAACAAGTACCTCTTCTCAACTTGAGAAATACAGCCTTCCCTCCATAAACTCTTACACCTCAAACCAACGATATCCACATAACCTCGCAGCATCGTAACCGAAATGGGCTGGAGGCGGGGATCTGCCTGGTAGGGGTGAACTGCTTTTCCTTTACCGTTACAACAGAGCATAAAATGTCCGTACACCAATGACATATCTCTTCATGTCAATTGATGTACGGACATTTTATACTCTGTTGTAGAGGTAAGGAAAAGCATCACCCCTGCCAGGCAGGTCCCCGCCTCCAGCCTCACAACCTATATCCTAGTTAGCCTTCTCAGTACTAGGCTTCTCAATCTCCACAACCGCGGATTTCTTCATAGGAATACGGCAATTCTTATTACTTCCGAACTCAACAATAATAATATCTTCCATAACATCGATAACGACACCATACATCCCACTTGAAGTCAATACACTATCACCAGTTGACAAAGTTGACAGCAAAGCACTGTGCTGCTTCTGCTGCTTTCTCTGAGGACGGATCATCATAAAATACAGCATTGCACCGATAACCACGACATAAAGCACAGTGATTATCATTGATGACGATCCACCTGCTGCAGCTGCGGTTAATAAAACCAAATTATTCATTAATTGTTACCTCCATAAAGATTCTATAATTCAATGTTATTCGCTTAAGTCTCGCTCCTAACAAATCCTTCCAGCTTCTGTTTCTTATATTCCTTGTAACGTCCTTCTCTGATTGCCTCTCTGATCTCCTCCATCATATGATTATAAAAATAAAGATTATGAAGTACCATTAAACGCATTCCAAGCATTTCCTTTGCCTTCAGCAAATGCCTGATATAAGCTCTGCTGTAATGCTTGCAGGCAGGACAGCCACAGCCTTCCTCGATCGGGCGCTCATCAAGCTCATATTTTACATTCAGGATATTGATCTTGCCATGATTCGTATATGCATGTCCATGCCTTCCATTTCTGGTCGGATAAACACAATCAAAGAAATCAACACCACGATCTACTGCTTCCAGAATATTGGCAGGTGTGCCAACCCCCATGAGATAGACCGGTTTATGAAGCGGCAGATAGGGCACTGTTTCATCCAAGATCCGATACATCTCCTCATGGCTCTCACCGACTGCAAGTCCGCCCAGAGCATAGCCGTCCAGATCCATCTCAGAAATCCGCTTGGCATGTTCGATACGGATATCCTCAAAGGTTCCACCCTGATTAATCCCAAAAAGCATCTGCTGCTTATTAATCGTACCTTCCAGGCTGTTCAGCCTGTCCATCTCCAGCTTACAGCGCTCCAGCCATCTAGTCGTCCGATCTACAGAGGCTTGCATATATTCTCTGGTAGCCGGATGGGGCGGACACTCATCAAAAGCCATCGCAATTGTGGAGGCAAGATTCGATTGTATCTGCATACTTTCCTCCGGTCCCATAAAGATTTTCTTTCCATCGATATGGGAATTAAAATATACGCCCTCTTCCTTGATCTTGCGTAATCCGGCTAAAGAAAATACCTGAAATCCGCCGGAATCAGTTAATATAGGCTTATCCCATACCATAAATTTATGAAGACCGCCCATTTGCTTTACAACCTTATCTCCCGGTCTTACGTGCAAATGATACGTATTCGATAACTCTACCTGTGTTCCAATCTCCTGCAAATCCATCGTGGACACTCCGCCCTTAATGGCTGCTGCCGTACCGACATTCATAAACACCGGTGTCTGTATTGTTCCATGTACAGTCGTAAATTCAGAGCTTTTCGCTCTACCATCCTGTGCAATTAATTTATACATTCTGTTTGCCTACTTTCTATTCAGAGTATTGATTAAGAAACCAAACCAACTCTCTCTATAACATTTAAAGTATACCCTTAAAGGCAGTTCTTTTCAATAAAAATCTCTGGATTTTAGAAAGCTTTTAGAAACATTTTCTCTCCCCATGCCTTATTACGGTTAGAAATGTAATTTCACTGCTTCTTATTTCGACATTTTACGATTATTTTTAGGCCATTATGCCTAAAATGTCTTTTCATTATATCACTATTTTAAACATTTTTACATAAAATTCATTGCATAATAATAGGTCTGTTGGTAAAATAATTGTGGTGACTGTTAAAATAATACAAAAGAATGTATGTTCGCGGAGGTTTCACACTCATGTCTATCAAAAAGTCGATCCGAATTCTGCTGATTGCGGCATCCATGATTCCTGTCATCCTAGTATCAGTTCTCGCTCATGGATTTTTAACGAATAAGTTAATCGATGTAAATACAGATAATTTAGAACGGACTTCCATCACAAGTATTCGTGGATTGGAGTCCTTAATAAAGAACCAGCAGACCGAAGTAACTTTATTATCCCTTCAGGATGATCTAATTGAGTTTGCCAGAAAGAGTAACCGAACCGGTGAAACCTTTCCTAATGAGATAAATAAGCTGTTAAAAAACAGATGCAGCATCTATAATGACTGCGAGCATATCCTATTATACAACAAAAGACAAGAGATTATCGCGGGCTCAGACAGTGAACTGGTCGGAACACCCCCACAAGCAGAAAAAACTTTAAATTATATGTTTACAACCAAAAATACTGCAATCGGTATGGACGGCCTAAAGCTGATCGACAGAAACGGAGCCTCTGTCTATGCTCTTGATATCGGTGCTCCGCTGCTTGATCCCTCCTCGGGAATGGTGCTTGGATACATAGTAAGTACAATTAGTACAGATTATTTCAGAAGCTTTTTAAATTCTCTCACTATCGATCATACCGGCTATGCAATTTTGTTAGATAAGGATGGTAATATCATATATCACCCTGATGATTCTCTGATTGGAACAAAAATCGGTTCTGACCGGTTATCCAGCATTGTAAAGGATTACAACACCGGTCTTATCGGAAAAAGCGGCTCCTTTTCCTATTACTACGAAGATACCCATCAGGTATATGGTTATAGCATCCTTCCCGGCTTAAATTGGGTTCTGTTGATGAAGCAGAATACTGCCAGCATAAAATCCCTGACTAATTTTATGCTCAGCCTGCTTACCACCGTATGTCTGATTCTGCTTGTTGTCATTACATTGTGTGCAAATTTAATTACAAAGCAATACTCAACTCCCATTATCGCTTTACGTGACGCTATGCGAACTGCCTCCGACGGAAATCTTACCGTGCAATCCAATATCAAAAGCAATAATGAGCTTGGAGAGCTTTCAAAGAATTTTAATAAAATGCTCCATATTATACGTACAAACTATCAGGATCTGGAGTCCATGCACGAAGAGCTTCTGCTGAATGAGGAACAGCTGCGTTCCAACTACGACCACATCGAATTCCTGGCCTACCATGATACTTTGACCAATCTTCCTAATAAGCTTGCCTTCCTGGACTATGTGAATGCAGTACTATTGTCTTCCTCTCCCCAGGAGACCTTGCACGCTGTATATTTTGTGGACTTGGATAATTTTAAAACGGTAAATGACACCTTAGGACATGAATATGGAGATGCCTTATTAGTAAAAACAGCAGCTCTGTTAAGCTCAGCATTACAATCCACCGGAATGCTGGCAAGAGCCGGAGGCGACGAGTTTCTGTTGTTTCGCGAGGCCATTCCTTCCACCCGGGACGCTGTTTTGTTCGCTTCTCAAATCATAGAGCTGTTTAAGAATCCACTTGATCTGGATGGAGAGATTATATATGTATCCATGAGTATCGGTATCTCCATTTATCCGGAGAATGGCCTGACCTCCAATGTATTGATTAAGAATGCTGATATTGCTATGTATAAATCAAAGGATACCGGCAAAAATAAATTCACTCTGTTTGATAAAAAGATGGAGGAGGAGTTAAATCGTAACACACTCATTATTGAAGTACTAAGAAACGCCATTGAAAGCAATGAAATATATATTCAATATCAGCCCCTGATGGAGCTGGAATCCAATAATATTATTGGCTTTGAGGCTTTGATGAGAATCCATAGTGAGCGGCTGGGTTATATCGCTCCCAGCGAATTTATACCGATAGCAGAAGAAAGCGGTTTCATCATTGAATTAAGCTCTTGGCTGCTGCGGGAAGCATGTACCTTTAATAAATCCATGATTGATTCCGGCGCCTCACCCCGCCCTGTCTCCGTCAATATTTCCTCGGTACAGATTAACCGCCCCGGCTTTGTAACAACCTTAGCGGAGATATTGGAAGAAACCAACCTTCCTCCTGAGTATCTTGAACTGGAATTAACAGAGAGCACCTTAGTCTCCTCTCTCGTGGATGCCACAATCTTGCTCCGTAAACTACAGCAGATCGGTGTTAAAATTTCTCTGGATGATTTCGGCACCGGATATTCTTCTTTAAATTATCTTACCAAGCTGCCGATTGACACACTAAAAATTGATAAATCCTTCATCGATAATATCTGTATCAACGAAAAGGATTCCTGCATCGCCGAAGCTATTATACAACTGGCACATAGTCTTGATATCCGCGTTGTTGCAGAGGGTGTTGAGCAGGAGGAACAGCTTTGTCTCCTTCGCTCCAAGAGATGCGATATTATTCAGGGTTATATCTATAGCCCCCCGTTGCATCCGGAAGATTTATTAGAAGTGATTAGGGAGGATGATTTAGTGACGCAGTGCTCCTTATTTCAATAGCCTGCATAGGCAATTGCGAACCAATATAATTTCTGTAATTGTATACACAGCACATACTATTTCTACGTGAGAGTGCTTCCTTCGGGCTTAGCTTCCGCTTCAGAACAGTATATGCTGTGTAAACAATAGCTTAAGTTTCTGAGTTTCGCAATTACCTAATAAGATTAGGGTGTCAAAAGCACCATTTCAAAAAGTCATTCGTGAATTTGCACAAATCACTCTCGTAACAAAATGCTTAAGAAGGAGTAAAAAAGCATTTTTTAGCTTGTTTTCCTATTTTGAAAGCGAT
>JAEWMZ010000217.1 GCA_023392995.1 Bacillota bacterium | reverse complement strand
TAGCTGGTAAAATATGATTTCAATTGACAGAGTAAAGATCATGTTGTAATATTATAGCATAATTTAATAAGACCTCACTAAGGACGGTGAGGTAGAGGCGCGGTAGGAAACAGTCTGTAGAAGAGCTTGAGTAGCAATGAGGCTACAGAGAAGGGAATATCGCCGAAGCAAATAATATACTCAGTATTATTTGCTGGGGCTGCAGTGAATAATTGCAGGACTGTCCAAGGGGGCTACCCGGCTTGCTTGGTTGTGCTATCTCATGTTGGGATTTTGGGGTCTTGGGCTAAATTAATCACCTGAGATAATACTCAGGTTTTTTTATTGTAAAAAACTAAATAAAATGGAGGAAAGATTTATGAAGAAAAGAGTATCAATACTAATGCTGATCACGATTACCACAATGTTACTATTTACAGGTTGTGGTACAAAAGAAGACGATACCTTCCGTGTAGGTATGGAGTGCGGGTATGCACCCTTTAACTGGACTCAGAGTGATGATTCCAATGGTGCGGTTGCGATTGAAGGAACCTCAGATTTTGCCGGTGGTTACGATGTTGAGATTGCCAAGAAGATTGCAGATGGGTTAGGTAAAAGACTTGTAATTGTAAAAACGGAATGGGATGGTTTGGTACCTGCCTTGACTTCGGGTAAAATCGATGCAATCATTGCAGGTATGTCACCTACAGAGGATAGAAAGCAGACCATTGACTTTACAGATAATTACTACAAATCAGACCTTGTTATGGTAGTATTAAAGGGCGGAGCATATGAGAATGCGACTTCGATTCAGGACTTCTCCGGAGCGAAGATTACAGCGCAGTTAAATACCTTCCATTACTCCGTAATTGATCAGATTCAGGGTGTTCAAAAGCAAACAGCAATGGATAATTTCCCTGCTATGAGAGTTGCTTTGGAATCCGGTATTATCGATGGCTATGTGTCAGAACGTCCGGAGGGTGTAAGTGCTACTTCAGCTAATGATAAATATGCAATGATAGAATTTACAGATGGCTTCCAAACTTCAGAGGATGATACTGCAATTGCAGTTGGTGTTAAAAAGGGCAGCGATATCACCGCTAAGATTAATGATGTTTTAGCAGGAGTATCGGAAGAGGATCGTTTATCTATTATGGATAGTGCGATTGCGAATCAACCGGCAGCAGAATAAGAAACATAGTGTTTTAGATGGTCTTATTTCGGATAGGTTGTCCAAAAAGATTTAAAATTTTGGACAGCCTATTTTCCGGAGAGATACCAGTAGGTTAGCATATGAACTTATGACAAATGAATTTGTCTTAAAAAGGCTTAAAATTCATTTATCATAAATTCATATCTTAGACTTTGATAGCAAATGATATGAGCTGAACAGGATATAAACTGAACAGGATATAGGCTGAAGGATAATAGGTGTACATATAGAATGACCTGGTATAACGGTGAGGATGATATATATTAACACTAGATTTAGCTATAAATAAAATGACTTCTTCGAACCTTAGGTCTGAGGTGGTAATTGAACAGCTATAATTTTGATTGATAATAAAATAGTATTATGTAATAATGATTACACACAAATAGTGTACATATAGGAAAGGTATGGTGTTCTTATGACGTGGGAATGGTTAATTAGAATAGTGACAGAGAATTGGAGGTCGTTCCTGTTAGGGGCAGGAGTAACTCTCCTGATTTCTATTAGTGGCACGATTTTAGGTTCTTTTATTGGTTTATTGATTGGTTCAATTCGAACAATTCCAATGCCGGACAAGGGAGTTAAGAGAATTGCTTTAAAGGTGGTTAATGCGTTGCTGACTGCATATGTTGAATTCTTCCGTGGTACACCTATGATTGTACAAGCAATGGTAATCTATTACGGTTCAGCCCAGGGGCTGGGAATTAACATGAATCCTCTTGGAGCTGCCCTACTGATCGTATCCATTAACACAGGTGCATATACTGCCGAAATTGTAAGAGGCGGTATTATTTCTATTGATAAGGGACAGTTTGAAGCAGCTCATGCAATTGGTATGAATCATATGAAGACCATGATTCACGTGGTATTACCACAGGTAATCCGTAATATTCTCCCGGCAATCGGTAATGAATTCGTTATTAATATCAAGGATACCTCAGTATTGAATGTAATTTCCGTATCTGAGTTATATTTTACGACAAAATCAATTGCAGGCAATAACTTCAGATATTTTGAGGCATTTGGTGTAGCATGTATTATTTATCTTGTAATGACGTTGACCGTAACTAGAATCCTTCGTCTTATTGAAAGAAAGCTGGAGGGACCGGAGAACTTTATTGTAATTCCAGGTAACCAGATGCAGGTGGAAAGACCGGAGGATGCAATCAGACATAAACAATAATTTATCGTATTGTTCTGGAATTCGTCAATAGGAGATTGCCCTTTTGGGCATAATGGAGGTAAGGTATGGAAAAAGTAATAGATATACAGCATTTAAAGAAATCGTTCGGAGCAAATGAAATCCTTAAGGATATTGACTTTTTTGTCAATAAAGGTGAGGTGGTTTGTATCATCGGAGCATCCGGTTCAGGAAAGTCAACACTGCTTCGTTGTATCAATCTGTTAGAGAAGCCAAGCGGTGGAGAAATTATCTATAACGGGGAAAATATATTGGATGACAGGCATGATATCTATGCTTACAGAACGAAGCTGGGCATGGTGTTCCAGCAATTTAACCTGTTTAATAATCATAATGTATTAAATAATTGTACTGTTGGACAGATCAAAGTATTAAAGCGGAGTAAGGAAGAGGCAGAAGCGGTTGCGATGAAATACTTAAAGGTCGTGGGTATGGATCAATACATCAATGCAAAGCCAAAGCAGCTGTCCGGCGGACAGAAACAGCGTGTTGCAATTGCGAGGGCTCTGTCAATGGAACCGGATGTACTCTTGTTCGATGAACCTACGTCAGCATTAGACCCAGAGATGGTAGGTGAGGTTCTTAGTGTTATGAAGGAACTTGCCAAGACCGGTTTGACCATGCTCGTGGTAACGCATGAGATGGGCTTTGCCAAGGAAGTGTCCAACCGTGTTGTATTTATGGATAAGGGTGTTATAGCAGAAGAGGGTTCACCCGATCAGATCTTTAATAATCCGACCCAGGAAAGAACAAAAGAATTCCTAAGAAGAGTTTTAAATCAGTCATAGGAATTAAGATACAGGAATGAATCATTGTATTATTAAGAATGGATTATCGTGGTATAAAGAATAAAGCATTGCATAATAAAATTAAGAGGAAGCAGCTACCAAGAAAGAACGGATAGCTGCTTCCATTTTTTTGAGGAAAATTAATATAAGCATTAAGATATGTGAATGGGTATTGCAATGAGCTTAGTTATTGACAAAGCTTAGCAACAACTTCATTGATCAGCTTACCATCAGCCTTGCCCTTTAGCTCGCCCATGATATTCTTCATAATCATACCTTTATTTTTGGTGGCTACAAGCTCAGAATAGTTACCAGTGATAAAGGAATGGATTTCTTCCTCAGACATCATGGAAGGGGCATATTCCTGAATGATATCGTGGGTTGCCTGATAGCTTGCCTTTAAATCAACTCTCTCAGCCGGACAAGTATCTATCTGCTCTTTGACCAGCTTTAATTCTTTCAAAATAGCCCGGTCAATTAACTCCTCCGGAATGGCATCACGGCATCCCTCATCTATAGCCATTTTCTTCACGGCGGATATTAATGTTGATATAGCATCCTTGCGCACCTTATCATGAGCTTTCATCGCTGTAATCATATCTTTTTGTAATTGTTCAAATTGCATTCTGTTACCTCCTTGTATATCCTAGTAATTTATTCCATACTGTTTATTCTAAATTGATTGCAATGTCACAGCAATTGCCAATAAAGACAGTATATTCCAAGCTGCAAAGTTATTCAAGAAAAAAATACTACAAAAAGATCGCTTGTCTAAATTTATACGTTTCTTTCATAAATAACAGGTAAAAGAAACGTATAAAATGCTATATTTTATCAAAAGGAAGGAGTATAATGAAACACGATAAATTTGCAGAGAGGATCTCTAGTACATGAAAAAAATAGTGATGTTTATTGGTGGAATTGAAACAACAGAATATTTCACAAAGCAGCTGCAAAAAACCTTTGTAGAATTAGGACATAGCGTATTCCTTTTTCAGTTAGAGCAGGAAGAGGACGAGTTTCTTCGGCTAATCAAATTCATCGAAAAAGGGAATACGGTTATGATAACCTTTAATTATCATGGGTTAAATGAGGAAAAGGTATTCTTTCAAGGAGAAAATCTCTTCTGGGAGGAATGGGAAATTCCTTGCTATAATATTATGCTTGATCATCCCTTTTATTATCATAGATATCTTCGCTCCATGCCCCCACTCTACTATAATCTATGTATAGATCAATGTCATGATCGTTATATCCAAAGGTTTTTCCCTGAAATAAAAAGAGGTCCCCTCCTTCCACTTGCAGGTACCGAAGTTTTCCATAAGGAAATAGATCAGCGCAATATGGATATTATTATGACAGGGCATTACACCCCACCTCGAAAATTCGAGAAGCATATCACTCGAATTGATGAAGAATATACCCAGTTTTATTATAGAATTATTCATGATTTAATAAAGAATCCTTCCATGGGGATGGAGGAAGCGTTTGAAAAGCATCTAAGGTTAGAGATGCCGGACATCAATGATCAGGATTTATTAGTATGTATGGAGAATATGATATTCATAGATTTGTATGTACGCTTTCATTTTCGTGGTGAGGCTGTGAAAGCACTTGTGGATCATGGATTTAAAGTACACGTTGCCGGTAAAGGATGGGAGTTGTTGGATTGTGAGCATCCGGAAAACATCGTCCAACTGGGGGCAATGAGTTCCCTTGGATGTCTGAAAGCAATCGCTGATAGTAAGCTGTCCTTGAATGTAATGCCTTGGTTTAAGGAAGGTGCTCATGACCGGGTATTTAATTCAATGGTGAATGGAGCGGTATGCATTAGTGATGAAAGTGTATGGATGTCGGAGCATCTAAAGGGAGAGGAAGAGATTATCTTTTATCGTCTTGATGAATTAGACAGTCTCCCGGTAGTGGTAGAACAATTACTGGCAAATCCTGATAGGATGAAGAGGCTTTCTGAGAGAGGCTATCAAAAGGCAAGGGAAGAACATACCTGGGAAGCGAGAGCTAAAGTACTTTCAAGACTGGTGGAAGATTCGTTTGCTGGAGTCACTCCGCATGATTATCGATGAGTTATTGAAATCCTCATTTAACTGTACAAGATTCATTTTATTATATAAGGCCTGCCTGGAATTCACTGTTGCAATGATGGTGGACGGTTAAGTAGTCCTTGCTTTCATGTTTCCAATGTATTACCTAATTAGATTCCTACTCGGTGACAGAGACAGAACAGCGTACCTTAGTACCGTCTTCAGCTGCGTAGATATAAGCCTTCCCTTTTTGTAAGGCCTTGATATCTCCGTAAGAGTTCACGGTAATGATATTAGGATTGCTGGAAGTCCAGGTTGGAGGATTACCGGAGGATACCGTTGCGGTGAGAGTAGTACCGCTGCCTTTTTTTAATGTAAGCTCAGTTGAACTTAGGGCAATCTCCGGTTTTTGAACAGTAATTTCGCAGGTTTGTGTGACTCCGTCTACCGTGGCTGTGATGATTGCAACACCATGCTTAATAGCTGTTACAGTTCCGGTAGCATCTACAATAGCTACACTTTTTTTGTTTGTTTTCCAGCTGGGTTTTGCAGAGGATGATATAGTTGCTTTCAGTTGAAGGTTGCCCCCGCGATATAGAGTTGCTGAGGTTTTATTCAACTGCACAGTAGGGAGCTTAACTGTTACCTGACAGATTGCACTGCTGCCGTCAGCGGTAGCAGATATGGTGGTTTCCCCAGGTTTTATTCCTGTTACCTTACCGTATTCATCTACGGTTGCCACACTCTTTTTACTACTTTTCCAGGTCACCGAGGAACCGTTGGAGGTAGTGGCAGAGAGGGGAAGCGTTTCACCATGCTCAATACTTGCCTTATCTTTACTAATGGAAACTTTCGTTTTAGATACAACCACCTGGCAGGAGGCTTCTGCATTCTTTATCTTTGCAGTTATGATTGCAGTACCCGGTTTTTTAGCTTTAACAACACCATAGGTATTAACAGACGCTATTTTTGAATCACTGCTTTTCCAGGTGACTGATTTGCCGGTCGAGCTGGCTGCAACGATATAGAGCTCAGCTCCAACATCTACGGTTGCCTTGTATTGAGATAAAATTATAATTGCGAAATCTGAGGTTAATGCGGAAACTTCCTGAGTTGGTACCGATAAGTTGAAAAAGCTAAAGCATAAGATGAGAGTTAAAAGAATTTTCACGATTTTTTTCATGTATTCCTCCTTTTCTTATATTGGGAGTGAATACCAGCAAACTTGCTCCTATTGTAGCATCAGGATCAGTGTCTGTAAATAAAAGTATTTAATTATCTTTTTGATTTGTAAATATTACACAAAAAATAAAAAAATTTATGTGGAAAAATTTTCTGACATAAATATTTACAATTATCTATCTTTCGATTATGATATACATATCTTATCAGAAATTATTAATTCAATTAGTTCTGAACAGTATTCTTTTAATTTTCTCAAATGTTATTTAAGGTTCATAAAGTCTTATAGAACCTAATGTGAGTCTGAAAAATCATTGTACTCCTGATTAGGTTATCACGGTTTTCTTTTTATTTTCCAGAAAAATATATTAATAGGGAGGGGTTTTATTTGATTATTGCATTTTGGAGTAATGCAAACGAAAAAAGCTCAGTCACTGCCAATATGGCTGCCATTAGTACGGCTTGTGTCATTCGCTATCCTTATTCCGTAGTCATGATGGAAAACTATTTGAGCAGAAGTAATCTTCGAGCGGCATTCTATGGGAGAGAAACAATCAGCTTTGTCAATGAAGTAGGAACGAATTATTATGATGGAAACGGGATGGAAGGACTCATTCGCAAAATATACCGTGGAGATCATACGAAAGAGGTTCTTCACTCCTATGTAAAGAAGATTATACCAAATCGTTTATTCTACATTCCCCAAAGACGTGTTCTGCATAGCGAAGTCTTTGACTATGAATTCGGACATGGCATTGAGCCTTTATTAAAAATGATGGAGCAGTATGCTGACATAAGCTTTATTGATACTGCAAGCCATCATAATCTGAGTACTAAAACAATTCTTGAAAAAGCGGATCTAATCGTAGTAAATCTATATCAAAATCAAACTCTCTTAGAAGATTTCTTTCAAAACTATTCCTCATTAGTATCAAAATCAGTATTTTTAATTAACAAATATGAATATCACACCAATCTGTCCTGTAAGGTAATATGTCATAAGTATGACCTGCCCATGGAAAACCTGATTGCAATTCCGGAAAATGAGTTGTTTCAGATTGCCTGCAGAAGCGGAGGTGTAAAGGATTTTATGGATTCTTATAATAACTGTGGGAAAGAAAGTGCGAACTATCTATTTATGCATGCAATAAAAAAGGCAACCTATATCATCTTGAAAAGGGCAGTTGAGGCAGAACGGAATAGAGAGGTGGAGGAGAGTTATCCTGCAGCGGAGAGGTCTGATCCGAATGAGCAGTGTTTTTTAAAAGGGAATTCCTTCCTGAAGGAGAATCTTTATGCAGAAGGAAATTCCAATGCAAAGGAGCAACTTGTTAAAGAGGAGTTTTCATTTTTAAAGGAAAGTTGCGGTAAGAAGATTTCCTTTACGAAGGAGAGTGCCTGTAAAGAGGAGCTGCCTTATATGGTGGAACAAAAGGAGGAGCTATTGTGTTTCGGTATGAAATAGTAATCCTTCGATTTTTAGCCATTGGATTCATAGGGACAGCCATGTTTTTTAGCTTACTATTTGCGAATAGTATATTTTCAAATGCAAAGCTATTAAAAAAAAGATATACGGAAAAAAAGCAATCTGTGAAAGGTGGAAAAAGTAGAATAATCCTAATGTTTGCTATAGCTCTTTTGGTTATTACAGCATCAATTTTTCTATTAATAAAACGAATGATAAGGAGTGGTATATGATATGAGGCTTCAAGGCAGATTAAAACGATCTACAAAGCAATACATTATTGTCGCGGTACTATGCCTCATAGTAATAGGAGGGGCAGGGATACTAACGACACTCGTGATCACCAGTCAAATCAAACAGGAATATCAAGAGCTCTTGGACCAGGCACATAAAGAGCTGGAACAAAATCAAAGAAATGTATATGTTGCGGCAGCAAATATCATATCAGGGGATATCCTCACGAAAGAGGCGTTGATAAAAAAAGAAGTATACTCTTCACAACCTTTGGAGGACTTTATCAGCGAGGAGGAGATAGGGAAGCTGGCGCTGATTGATATACCGGAAGGCACACTGGTGTTACATACCATGGTAGCAGACAGTAATATATCCTCGCACCTTCGGGAAGCTGAGTATCAGGTGATTCTTATGAATTCGAACATCATTAGCGATGATACCGTGGATGTAAGAATTCAATACCCCAATGGTGAAAGTTATGTGGTTATCTCGAAAAAAATAATTAAGGGTGTTATACATGAAACGGCAACTTCTTTTTTCTGGCTGGAGGAAGAGGAGCTCTTAAGGATGTCAGCGGCGATTGTGGATGCAGCTCTTTATAACGGGACACAGCTAGTGACCACAAAATACATAGAGCCCAATATACAGGATGCCTCTGTGATTACCTATACTCCAAGCTTGCAGGTATTAGGTATGATTGAAAAGGATCCTAATATTGTGAAGCGAAGCTCTCAGGAGTTAAATAAGCGATTAAGAAAATCACTGGAGAACAGGTTGGCAGCCAGTTTGTCCATAGATGTTGCAGCAACGGATTGGGATGTTAATGATAATGAATTTACAGGACAAAATACAGAACAAACCTTGGACACACAAACTGAGGTTGAGCTGGGTTCCGGACACGAGGCCAACGTGGAGCAGGATTACTTGTTTTATGCAGATGAGGAGAAAGCAAAGGAAGGAGTACTGGAATATGGCGAGTGAAATAGTGGCTTATGTCGGAATAGACAATTTTGATGTTATCCTCTATCAGGCGAGCATACTATCCAGAATGAACCAAAAGGTATTAGTACTGGAGTTGTCTGAGACAGGGAAGGAAGGAGCAATCTCAAAGCTAATCCCTATCCCGAAAGGGATGGAGCTTAATAAAGAATTAGTTACCTTTCGTAAAATAGATTTTGCTAGGTTCTTTCCCTCAGAGGACATCATCAATCGATATGATAAAGTACTGATATCCTGCGGGAATTATGTGGCTTTACTACCTTCGAGGGTCAGCAAGGTAATCTTTGTAACGGATTTATTTCCTTATAATATGAACGCTGTGAAAGCCATGATGAAAAATGTAACCTTTGTAAAAAGAGGTATCCTGGTTCGAAATAATGTGAGGTCTTGCGTCAATCAGGAGCTGGTTTTCGAGGAAGTGGAGGGTTTGGTTGATAAAGAAGATATTAACATCTTAGATCAGGATGAAAATGATCTTTTTAATGCAGTTTTAATACAACATGGCCAGCACTTTCAATTCAATACAATTTCCTTAAAGATGAAACGCTACTTGTTAAAAGAGACCAGGAAGTATTGCCCGGAGGCTGATAAAAAAACCATTAAGATTGCCTTTAATATTGCGAAGAAAGGTGGGATTACATCATGAAAGGTGTGTTTTGGTCTCCAGTGCATGGTCAATCCGCGACAACAAGCAACCTTCTTGCCTTGTCTCTGATCTGTGGCATGAAGTACAAACAAAATTGTTTGATTACGCAGACACATTTTAATTTTAACAATCTGGAAGCCCCCCTGATCGAACGAAATTCAAAATCTGCAGATGAATTTTTTCAGGACGTAGGAATTGATGCACTTGTCAGGAATTTTAAAGCAGAAAGATTAAGCTTTGAAACCGTCGAGAATTGTTGTATCTCTCTTGATAATACCAAGGTAAGGCTACTGCCAGGAACTACGAAAACAAACCGGGAAGCCTTTGATTTCGAGGTGGGAAAGCTGCTCCCCACAATTTTTACTCAGGCACATGAATTCTATGATGTGATGTTTATCGATTGTAATCCAGGCATGAATGAATTATCCAAAAAGCTTATGGAAGAGGCTGATCTTACAATCATTAATTTTAGTCAGAACCTTGAAATATTGGATTCCTATTTTAAGACAGCAGAGGCGCTCATTCCAGGAAAGAAGTTTTATCTGTTTGGAGCATATGATATGAAATCCAAATACAACATTAATAATATCAGACGTAAGTACAAACAGATCAATCGGGAAAACTCCGGTGTAGTTCCTTACAATACAGCATTTAAAGATGCGCAGGTGGATAGCGGGGTTATTGATTTTATGCGAAAAAATCTGAATTCCAGTATGCAGGGCGATAATAACTACTTTATTACTAAGACGGAGAGTGCAGCCAGGAAGATACTAGCCTTGAGCGGGAAAAAGGGGATTTACCCGGAGGAGGTAAGGGATGCAATTTGAAGGAAATACGATTCTGACAGCACTAACAGCTGCTGTTGCGGCTTTGGGCGTGTTCTTCTTATTTAAAAAAGATCCAGAGCCGGAGGAGGAAGAGCAGGAAGATATATTTGCAATTCCCTATCTTGGAACTGAGGTAAAAGCCAAACTCAATGGAATAATTAATCAAAATCTTCTGGAACTGTATATTCGTAAATCAGAGATGAAAAAAAGAGAGCAGCAGAAAGCCAGATTAAGTCAAGCTGTTCGGGCTTGTGCTCAAGGAAACCTTGGAGAAAGAGAATATGTAAAGGATTATATAAAGGATCTTTTACAAAGTTCTTTCCATATTAATCCGGAGACTATCCATAATGTAATTCCATTTGATCAGCCACAAGCGCTTACTTCTCAGGACAAGTTTGAGATTATCCTGCAAGTCTATAAGCTGGAACATGGATTCGATGCATTTGGTGTAATAAGTAAAACGTTCCGCTTTGAGGAGGAAAAAAGGAATCAGAATGGCCTGTACTATGAGGTATCAGCAGAGGATATTAATCGGGCATACCAAAAATTAACTGTTCATATAAGCTATGTGCTCAAATTAGAGGTGGTTACTCAGAGAGTATTTCAAGAGTCCTATGGCTTTGGCTGTGTGGATGAGCTGGTATATCAAAATGCCATTGATGATATCTCAGGGGGCAGCAGTGGAATTACCAATGAACAATATAATTATATGGAAGAAATTATGAGAACAGAGGATATGACCAGTAAAAAATCCTTTGATACGGTATGGATTGTACTTGGCGGAAAATCAGTTCACTTATCATTTCTTGGATTTGGGAAGGAAGCGGAATTAATTCGTGTATGCAAAAACCTTTATCGCTATGATAATGTAGGACATTTAACCTCTGCCAATGGATATAAATTATCCTATCTGCAAAATGGCAGCCGTGTGGTAGTTACCAGGCCCAAGCTGACAGCGGGGTGGGCATTTTTTATAAGAAAATATGAAAGCTCCCGGGCAAAGGGCATTTCTGAATTACTAATTGACCAAAACAGTGAAGCAGTAATTGAGCTAACCAGATGGATGGTAAAAGGTTTCTTGAATATGGTGATCTCCGGTGATATGGGCTCTGGAAAAACTACATTCTTAAAGGCTATTTTTCAGTTCCTGGATCAAAGATATCCGATCCGAACCAATGAACTTGAATTTGAGCTTTGGTTAAATAATCTCTTGCCGGAGCTTAATGTTGTTGCCTTTCGCCCAACCCAGGAAGTAAGTTTGATTGAGGCCATTAACCTGGAAGTCAAGACAAATGCACTAATCATGATCTTAGGGGAAATATCCGATGCGGAACTGGCAAATGCATTTATATCAATTACACAAAGGGCAACAAAATGGACTTGTGGCACGGTACATACTATGACTCCGGATGATACCATCGATTATTTTAGAAATGCAGCTTTATCGAAATATGGAAGTTTTAATAATGAGATGGCGGCGGAGGAACAGGTTGCAAATTCAATTAACATTGATATTCATTGGGAAAAAGAAGCCAACGGACACCGTCACATCAGCTATATTGCAGAGATTATTCCTTTACCCAGAGAAAATATTGATACAGGGAACCGGTGGGACGACATATCAAAGTCTCTGACTACCCTGTCTAGAAAACGAGCCTTTGTAACTAGGGAGATTATTGTTTATGAGAATGGAAAATACCTGTTTAAAAATCCATTATCGGAACGAAGTGTTAAAAAGATTCTTAAAAATCTGGATAAAGAGGAGGGTGATCAATTCTTGAACTTTCATCGGAAGGGGGGACTGATGAATGGATAAAAACTTACTCTTTCTTATGGGAATCGCGGTCTTAATAACCATTCCATTGGTTAATCATTTGATTGAGATCATTGATCTGCAACAAAAGAGGAAAAAGAACTTTGGAGCCTCTCTGGCAGAAAAGCCTCAGAAGGATATTTACCGGAGATTATATCATTTTTTTCGCAGGCGAACCCTTACTGCGGGACGAATAGAGCAGGTCAGAAGAATGTATGAGCTCATGTATCCGGGTGATGAAGAGGATATACAAAAGAAGACGGTGGGTACAGTGTCTCTGACCTGGGGTATTTGTCTTATCGCAGTTGGTTTCATATTTCTTTTGCATCCCAGCTTTAATAATGCGGCAGTAGCGCTGCTTTTGGTTTTTGTTCTTAATACAGAGATAGTATCACATTTGATTGCTGCAACGGAACAAAAAATTTTGGAGGAAATGGCTTTATTCCTTTCCAATGTAAGGCATAGCTTTTATATTAATCAGATGGTAGACGATGCGATATTGCTTGCTCTGCAGGAGACAAGCGGCATCGAGATGAAAACACATGCGAACAAGATTTATGAGGTAATCAGTTCCTGTGATTTAAAAACATCCGTTACTGCCTATAATGCTACCATGCATAATCGGTATATGAAGATGTTTCTATCTCTTTGTGTCAATGTTATGGAGTATGGGGACAAGGATGTGAACGGTCAGAAGCTTTTTACGGCGAATCTTGATAATCTAAAAAAGGAAATTAACAATGAAATAATAAAAGTAAAAAAGATTAGGTATAAATTCGCCGGGTTAACCTTTGTTGCAATTGCGGTATGCGTACCGATTGATGGTATCAAAGCCTATGGATTATCTATGCTGCCTGAAATGGATAGCTTTTATAATGGAAGCTATGGGATTATCTATGTGACATTCACATTAATAACTGCATTTGTAGTATATCTCATGAATAATAACCTAAAAGAAACAAAAAGGCCGATGGCAAAGGATTATTCAGGACTCAAACTGCTTGAGAAAATAAAAGTAATTCGTAATGCGCTGGATAACTATATAGAAAAAAATTATTCCCGGATGATGAAAATCAAAGATATTCTAAAACGAATCGGAGAAAATATTTCTCCCCGACAATTTCTGTTAAAAAGAATGATCTATGCTGTGCTAGCCTGTGGGAGCTCCATATTATTTTTATTTTACCTGCATGAAGTAAATCGTCATAATTTAACAGATAAAGTTATCGAATTGCCGGAAAGTATCATAGCAGTGAATGAGACCCAGGCGGGATTAATTAAGGATGCAATTCTTTTGCAAGTAGAAATTCATCTGGAGGAGCAAAACCCGGTGGAACAAATCATATTAAAGGAAGTAACCGGATTGGGAACTTTCTACAGTGCCAATATCAATGAGGGAATCGCAAAGGAAGTTGTCCGCAGGATACACCTATATTATGAAGAATATTTTATGTGGTATGAACTTCTCATTAGTATTGGTATTGGAATTCTAGCATTCTTTATTCCCTACTGGTTATTACTTTATCAAAGAAGCATTCAGGAAATGAATATGGAGGATGAGGTAAGTCAGTTAAATTCCATTATCTTCATGTTAATGTACAGCAACCATATTACTGTGAAGGATTTATTGGAGGAAATGGAGCTTTTTGCGGTTGTTTTTAAACAAACGATCCAGGAATGCATTAATGACTATAACAGCGGAGACCTCGAAGCGTTGGAACGGATGAAGGAGCGAGAAGCTTTTGGACCTTTTAAGCGGTTGGTCAGCAACTTGATTCGATGCGACAATATGGCGATCTATATGGCGTTTGATGAGATTGCTGCAGATCGGGAAAATTATCATGAAAGAAGGAAGCTGGAAAATGAGATTTCAGTGCAAAAAAGATCAGACAGAGCACAATTACAATCCTATCTGCCAGCCGTTCTCGTGTTAATTTATCTTATTCTTCCGATGATTGTAACGGGTATTGAATCCTATCTCATGTTCCAGGAGATGATGAGTGTCTATTAAACAGCTAATGTAAATCGATATAGAGAATAGATTAAGTAGTTGTAAGCTTAAAGTGGTTACAATTATACGAGGAAACTTAGAAACTATAGTTTGCAACTGACTTTATTTAATAAAAGCTATATCTAATAAAAGCTATATCTAATAAAAGCTATAATTAATAAAAGCTATAATTAGTAAAAGCTATAATTAATGAAAGCTATAATTAATGGAAGCTATAACAAGTGAAAGCTATAACAAGTGAAATCTATAACAAATGAAACCTATAACAAATGAAACCTATAACAAATGAAGCTAGGTGAGGAGAAGAATAAATGAAGGCAAACAATATAAGTGAAGCAGTAAAGATTATGCTCTTAGTGGCAACTGTAATTATAGTATGTGTATTATGTGCCGTGGGCTTTAAAATGACAAATGAGGGAAAATCCTCAGTCAATGCAAGTACCAACAATCTAAACAATATGACCAGCCAATATTCAGATATAGATAAGTCCATTTATGATGGTTCCACCGTTCAGGGAAGCGAAGTAGTGAATTTGATTAAGAAAGTAATTAATTCAGATGAATATGTAGCAATCAGTGTAACGACGAAAGCAGGCAGTAGTCAGGACTATAACTATGCCTTTACCGCAGCGACAGGAACAACAGGGGCAAAACTGGGCGCTAAAGTATCAACTACGGCTGATGTCCAATTAACCACCGATAAATCGAAGGCAAACTATATCAATCCGCAGGCCTCCTTCTCCGGTAAGGTATATAAGGATGCTAATAATATCATAATTTGTATAGAATTTAAGCAAAACTAGAAGTGGGAAGGAGCAGAAATGAAGGATTGTCTTTCTGTGAGAGCATTCAACAAAGTGTTTGAGAAATAAAAGCATTAAGGATTATTACATTGGGTAACCACGTAACTCGGATACTTAAGCTATTGTATACACAACTACTAAACTATTTATTTGAAAATTGACTATTTATTACATATTTTTAAAAGGAGAAAACAAACAAATGAAGACAAATAGTATCAGCGAAGCAGTTAAGATTATGCTCTTGGTAGCAACCGTAATTATTGTATGCGTATTATGTGCCGTAGGTTTTAAAATGACAAACGAGGGAAAATCCTCGGTAAACGCAAGTACCAACAACTTAAATAATATGACCAGCCAATACTCAGATATTGATAAATCGATCTATGATGGTTCCACTGTTCAAGGAAGTGAAGTAGTAAATTTAATTAAGAAAGTCATTAATTCGGATGAGTATGTAGCAATTAGAGTGAGTACCAAATCAGATAGCAACCGAGACTATAATTATGGGTTCACGGCAGCTTCAGGAACAACAGGAGCAAAGCTAGGTACAAAAGTAACTGGCACCGCAGATGTCCAACTAACAACGAGTAAAGCACAGACTCATTTTATCAACCCCCAGGCCTCCTTCTCCGGTAAGGTATATAAGGATGCAAATAATATCATCATTTGCATTGAATTTAAGCAAAACTAAGAAAGAAAGCAGGACTGAGCATTGAAAACCCAAAATATTAGTGAGTCTGTTAGGTTACTTCTCATGGGAGGTACTGTAATTATGGTGTGTGTTTTATGTGCGGTGGGCTTTAAGGTCATGGATTCTGGGAAAGCAGGCTCAAATACAGCTTCAAAGCAATTAACAGCAATGCAGCCGGTTACAGAGGATTTAAATGTTTCTGTCTATGAGGATAGTATTATTAAGGGGAGTGAAGTGGAAAGCCTTGTTAAAAAAGTTGTAGAAGCAAAATATTATCTTGCTCTTGAAGTAGCAACTCTGGATGGGGCTACCCTGGCATATAATTATCGATTTGATCCAAATTATTTAATCATATCCCAGTCTGGAGCTGAAACGGAACTTCCAGCGGATAAATCTAGCTATGGCTATGTTAATACGTCTGCAAATTTTAAGATATCTATTTTTTATGATAAAAATAACAATATGATCTGCCTTCGGTTCGATCAACAAAAGTAAGGAGCCTTCTATGAAAACGAATCATATTAGTGAAGCTACGAGAATCATGCTAATCGCAGCCTCTGTAATCATAACCTGCATCATTGTCTGGATCGGATTTTCCCTGGCAAATACCAGCAGGGAGATAAGTAAAAGTGCTTCAGAGCAGCTGAGAGAACTTAATAATGATATTAAGGATAGCGGCATCATGAAATATGATGGTGTGATCGTTGATGGCAGCGAGGTAATTAACTGTATCAGAAAATATCTTGGTGACTATGACAGTACACAGACGGCGCCTATTT
This sequence comes from Bacillota bacterium, assembly GCA_023392995.1. GTDB lineage: Bacteria > Bacillota > Clostridia > Lachnospirales > Lachnospiraceae > Mobilitalea. Next base: position 12,497 of record JAEWMZ010000217.1, on the reverse strand, counting down.
ATGTGACGGTAACTACAACGGTAACGAACACCTATACTAACGGACAATATCTGGAAAAGATACGTTCCTTTGCAGATCCTAAGTATATTAAGCCCACCGCCAGATTGAAGGGAAAGGTAGTCAAGAATACAAATAAAGTCATCGTAGGGATTGTTTTTAACCAACAATAAGAACTAGGAGGAGCAACATGAGTCATGCAATGAAAATATTCTTTATAGCATTCTCTGTTATAGCGTTTTGTTTAGCCTCCTTTCTATTATTAAGAGGTTCCAGTATCTATGTGGATACCCTGAACAGTGTAAAGCGGGCATCTTACCAAGAGCCTGAGGTATACCAGCAGTATCATATCAATGACCGCGAGAGCATACCTCAGGCAGAACTTCTGGCGACCTTAAGCCATAACCTGGAATATAACATCATCGTAGATGGACAGGTTATCAATAAGACGAGCTATGATCCTGGAAAAATTGGAGCATATCAGTTGAAAGGGAAGAAATATAAGAAAAGTTATCAACTAGATCTGGAAGGCACGATAACAGCGTTAGTTTATTCCAGCGTAACAGAGTAGGGGTAGGAGAGGGCTATGACAGAAATCATTCTATGGTCTGTATTTTATATTTTGATAACTTATTTAATGCAGATCATAATTCATGAAGCAGGACATCTGATATTTGGCTTGCTAACAAACTATAAACTCATCATGTTTCGGGTTTTCCGTTTTGCACTTGTCAGGGGGACGAACGGAAGGTTCTCCCTCCGAATTTCTCGATGCTCCGGATCCTATGGACAGTGCCTTATGCTTCCTCCGGATAAGGAGCATTATCCATATATTCTTACCACTATGGGCGGAATTATATTAAATTTTATAACAGCAGCTTTGGCGTCTATATCGATTATTTTATACCATCCATACATTCCTTTTGTTCACAAATTAGGAGTTATACTATTTGTTTTTTATGGATATGGTTTTGCGGCTTTAAATTTACTTCCATTCTCGGGTTCTGGGACTATGACGGACGGAATTGTGCTTAATGCGTTATCAAAAAATTACTTTGCCAGAGGCTGTAATAAAAGTCAATTAATGGCCGCACGACATCTCATCTATGGCAAAACTTACGGAGAAATATCGTTGGAATTACTTTCTGTACCGGAGGGAGCAGATCTGTCCAATCCGGTGATAGGATATCTCAAAATATTAGAAAGCTACTATTATATGGATCACCGGGACTGGGGTAGCGCAAAAGAATGTCTGGATCTTTTTTGTCCATACATGGAACTGTTGCCTGCATGGCTAAAGAATACGGTACTTATGGAGCAGCTCTTTATCAGTATTATGCAAAGAGATAATACCATAAAGGACAGTAGTATTTATAGCAGTATTAAGAGATATTTAAAACAAAGCAAAAGCGATTATAGCACGATCCGGGTATGCGCGGCCTACGAAATATACATAAATAATACAGATAAGAAAACGTTACTCCAAAAAACAGAAAGAAATAAGGAGAATTATATATATCAGGGTGAGGTTAAATTTTGCAATTCCCTGTTGATCGAATTATAACGGTAACCCAGAACAGAAGAGAAGTGTTAGGAAGGAGGAAGTAGATTGGATTCAGTCGGAAGAGCCATTGCAATCGTTGCAGCTGTTATTCTGGTGTTGATCGTACCCTTGAACGAAATAGCAAAAGGGCAGTCGGAAGCCATGCAAGGCAGAGCTGATACTCTGACGGAGGAGTTTACAGACACCGCCAGACAACAAGGATACATAACAACAGAGTTGTACGAGAACTATCTTACCTCCCTTGGAAAACTGGGGGATACCTACAATATCAGTATTCAAGCAGCTCATCCAGTCAGTGGTAAGGAAATTGCAGAAGGAGAAGGGAGAAAAGAAGTATCGGATTTAACAGCGGAATATACGCCTTTTAACTCTGTAAAAAAAGACTACAAGATCAAGCAGCTCTCCACCGGCCATATCCATACGGATGATTGCTACTCAGGACATAGACATGCTGCCTCAAGTTCGTTTATTCATTATCATCAACATGTGCAGTACAATTGTATACCCGTAAAAACATACGAGGAGGGATGGGTAAGATGTACCAGATGTAACGGGGAGTATATGGGCTTTATTAACTTCGGAGTAGTCGGAGTCTCGTCTATTATTACAGGTACATTCCGTGTTCCTGAGCGCACAGATCCATATAATTCTTATAGCGATACCAGTATTTGTCCTTATTGCGGGAAATACGATAGTATGCCGTATTTACCTACAACCTATAGAAATACAACCTACTCATATACTTGTGGATACGACAGGGATATGGATGGTGATGGAAGAACCGATAATACAGTTGGATCAACACAGACTTATGCCTATACAAAAGATTACCCACAAACAGCAGGTGATACCGGCGGATGTTTGCCAATGGGAAAGACATCTTCTTTAGAATTGATTACACATAATAGTGTTTTACATTTTGGGGGATCAAATTACAGTGTTTCAAACTATATTGATATCAGATGTGCAGACTGTAAAAGCATCGTATATTCCTATTCAACTAGTGGTGGTTATAACAATTATTCACAGTTTACTAACTATTATAAAAAAAATGATGGGAATGGAAACATAATAACCGTAAGCTATGGTGGATATAGCTTTGATTATGGGCGAGAGTCCTTAGCAGCCATGAAGGCAAGGTATATAGAAATGTATACCCAGAATGGATTCACCGGGTTTAGCAAGGGAGAAACCTATAAGCGGCAATCGACTGAGAATGAGTTCTATGCTTATGGCAGGTCATTGATTTACACTTATACGAAGAATTATTTTCCTGTCTATGATTCGAATGGTAATTACATGCAGGTACCGAATACAGGCTGTCCCTTTTGTGCAGGAACACATTATTCTTGCGGGCAAATACAGGATGACACCCTGGATTGTGGAGCTGTAGTTATGTCTTTAACCGCAACAAGTCCAAACCAGACAGTCTTTAAAGGCGATTCTATCCTAACAACGGCTACAGCAGTTATGATGGATGAATCCATAAAGACAGTAAACTGTACTGCTTCCGGGTATGACAGTAACAGCCTAGGGACACAGCAGGTCACTCTCACTTACAACGGTCTTGTAAATAATGCGAAGACCTATGGGACAAAAACCTGTACAACAACAGTGACAGTGAAGAGTCGTAAGACTCTGACCGATATCATTGTTACACCGGATTCGCAGGAAATACAACGGTATACTGACCCCACCTTTTCCGTAACAGCAACCTACAGCGATGGGACAGGTAATCCGATATTAGGAGCTTCCATATCCGGATTTGATAATACGGTACTTGGAAGACAGATAGTAACCTTATCCTATACCGAGGAAGGGGTGCAAAGGTCAGCCGCAGTGATTGTCACGGTGAAGCGGCTTACATCGACTTGTCCAGTATGTGGGACGGTCTATGAACTGGATGATAATGATATGGATCAGGGCTGTCCAAGCTGCTCCGGAACTATGGTCAGGATCAGTGCCGCGCCGGAGGAAGTAGAGGTTAGTAAGGGAGACGTCCTGCCTGTTACGGTAACGGCAACTTATAGAGATGGAAGAATCGGTATATTAAGCGAATGGACAAGCAATTACAATCCAAATCAACTTGGTCTTCAAGATGTAACGATAACTTACAATACCTTTTCGACTCATGTCATGGTAACGGTGGGGACGCATAAGACTTGCCCATTATGCGGAAATAAGTATTCCCTAAATCCGGATGGAAATGACCCAGGTTGTCCTATTTGTGCATCTGAGGTAGTCAGTATCTGTGCATCACCGAAAATTATAACAATCGAACAAAAGGGAGAACTACCTATTACGGTGACTGCTACCTATAAGGACGGGCATACGAATATCATCACCGGCTGGGGAACCAATTTTACCGCGGATCAATCAGGAGAATATGATGTCCCTATTTATTATAAGACGGCAGTTGATTCTGTTCATGTAACAGTACTGGAGGAAGGGCTAATCACTTGCCCTTATTGTCACACCCGGTACTCTTATTCCGCTAATCCAAGTGGATGTCCCAATTGCAGTAAGCAAATCGTGGGTATTGAAGCACAGCTTCGCTATGGCGGGAATCAGGTTTCTTATCGTTCTGATTTAAGCCTACAGGTAGTTCTGATCTACCGGGATACCCATAGAAAATTAACCTATACTGGTTTTGAGTATTCCGGTTTTGACTCCTCCTTACTTGGAATCCAGACGGTGACGGTTACCTATGGAGAATTTAGCACAACAATAACAGTAGAAGTAATTGACAATCCATTTTTAGTAACCTGTCCGATCTGCGGCTCCGGATATTATTTAAATGAGGATCGCAGTGATCCGGGCTGCCCTTACTGCAACAGGAGTACCGCTGAAAATGCAGTCTTTTATTTTAATTGCACGTATACCACTGAGATTCTAAATACATTATATACGAATGGCACTTATTATCTTATCGAAGGGGATTATTTAACGGTTACGATTATCAAATCTAGGGATTCTGTTATATCGAGACTGGCTAATTTATTCCGTACCCGCAGAAAGGAGGATTTTAAAAAGGAAAACAGCAGCTTTGGCGGGGAGGTAAGAATTTTATGAAGTCTTTGAACCGCATGGTGGATATTCTATTAATGATCGCCGTATTCTTTTTATATCCGCTCCTGTTCTTTGGATTAAAGCAAGACTCCTTGATCCGAACAGCAGCTGATGCGAGTACGAATTCCCTGGTGGAGTATGTTAGAAGCAATGGATATATTGATAAGGAGATGTACGAAGAATATCTTCAAAATTTATCTAAGACGGGGCTGACCTATCAGCTCTCCTTCGAGCATAGATTAAATGTTCTTGAACCGGAATACCGTTTTCGCACGCCGGAGGAGATAATCGAAGCCCAGGACGCAGCCTATACCGGGTCAAACATCTACAATCACTGGCCGGTTACGACGGAAATACCGATAGTTACTGATCCGGTTTACACCGGCAGTCTTAATACTGAGACAAATGCCAGTGTTCTTGCTTCGGCCGTGAATAGCGGAGCAGCTGCCGGTCATATACATACCGACGCATGTTATACAGGCCATAAGCATAACGATAAGCCGACTAGTTTTACTTGGACACATAGACATGCTGACGGTTATAAGTATAACGGAGATACTAGATATTGCCAACAATATGTTAGTAGAGTTGCATCTTGGGGAAACTGTGCTAGCTGTGGAAATCTTCAGAATTATTTTACATATGAAATGTATTGGGATGAGGCTCGACGACAGGCAGTACTTTCATATAGTGCTAGTGACTCTACCTGTGATAAATGCGGTAGATCATGGACTCCTGTAAATTATTATGATAAGTCAGATACATCATATTCTTGCGGATTCCGTAAAGACTTGGACGGTGATGGTTATTATGACCCAGTAGATTGGGGAACTACTTATAGCTATGGAGGGTTCAGTGGACCACAAGCCCCTAGCATTGATAGGGCATTTACACAAAGTTATGGTTGTTGGACCTACCATACTCATGGATCTCTTCCAATGAATCAGTATGGTAGTTGGTTACAGTCACTTAGTTATATAAATTATTTTAATTTATACGGAAGTAGCAGTTATTGTATGTTACCTTCATCGTTACCTGTGTTCTATCACTACAGTGGGTATGCAAATACTTATCCTTTAGATTTTTATTCTGCTATAGTGGACGGTAAGGTGAAGTATTCTTTTTATGTTGGTTGTCCTACCGGTGGAGGTGTCCTATCCACTAGTGGTCTTTTATCTAAACAATACTTGGAACCAGACGAACTTTACTCTTTTTGTTATGGTAATTTTCTTAAGCAAGTTTATGAGTGGTTTATTGATAAAAATAGTGCTCTTGCTAAGTCTTTTTTAAAAGAAGCTGGCGCGTATAACTCGTATGACGACTGGGGCAATGCCATCTATGTAGAAGGTAAAACAATAATAGGATACTGGTTTAGGTATGCTATAGGTAGTGGGTCTAGTGATTATCTAGGAATGCCCTATAATGCTGTTTCAAACTGCAATTTAGCATACGGTTGGAGCTACACCTGTGGAAAAGAAGGAGACAGCACGATAGACTGTGGACTTATGGTAACGGGTATCACACCAACACATCCGACTCAAACAGTATATCGTAATGATCCATTAATTACTACGGTAGCTGCAACTCATGTAGATGGTTCTATAACAACGGTGGTTGCTTCTACTAATTTCAGCACGTCAAACCTGTGCCAAAATCAGACGGTTACGCTATCATATACTTTCACAGTGGATGGAAAAACCTATACAAAGACCTGTACCATAACAGTAACCGTGGTGCCCAGGAATAAGACCTGTGCAAGGGGACATACCTACAACTTAAATACCGATGGAAGTGATCCCGGATGTCCTTATTGTAAAGCCTGGCTGTTGTCCCTGTCAGTTGTTACTCCGAGTAATGGTAAACTGAGTATTTTTAGAGGCACAACCCTGGAAGAAAACGGGGTAGAAGTGAAAGCAATCTATCTGGATGGTCACGCAGAACTTCTTACGGAAGGGTATTTAAGTAACTTGGATCGCAATTACATAGGAATACAAACTGTTACGATTGGTTATAAAGGGAAAGCGGTGTCTATTCAAGTTACGGTAAAACGAAATCTCACCAAATGTACTGTTTGTGGCAGATTTTACGAATTACATCCGGATGATTCAGATCCAGGTTGTCCGTATTGTGCAGCTAGAACTCCCATTTTCACAGGAAATATTCTCCATTACAAAAAAGAAGAATATACCAATGATATTTTAAAGGAGCTCTATGATGGAGAAGGTATTTATTACTTTAACCGAGGAGATTTTTTTAAGGTGACCTTGATGAATTCGAGTCGAAGCCTTGGCGGAAGAATGACGGCTGCTCTTTATAAAGACATGGCAGATGAAACCATCCGGATCGAATATAGCGGGGTAATCAGAGAAGAAGGACAATAATACGAGAGGGGTAAAGAGGAGGTATGAAGCTCTATCATTTTATCTTGATTTTCATAATCATTGCAATATGTACTACTTCTGTACTTAACATAAAGACAGATCATCTGAAAGCTGCGATGGAAGATCGAAAGCAGATCGATCGTAATCTTAACACGGCGATTGATGATGGAGTGGCTGCCTTTGTCCGGGTGGATGACAGTAATCGTGTAATCATTGATAAGGATGCAGCGATACATAGTTTCTTTCTTTCTCTTGCCTCCTCCTTCGGAGTGCTGGAGGATCAAGAAGCAAGAGAAAAACTGGAACTCTATGTCCCGGTCGTGGCGGCCACGGTGAACGATGGTTACTATATCTTCTATAGCAGTACCTATAAGGGTGCCGATGGAAAGACTTATACGAAGAAGCAATGGACGGAAAAATTTCCGTTTTATTATGAAGATAATGATTTTGTATACAGCTTCACACTAGGGGATACCGTTACCTTATATGATAAGAATGGGATGTTTGATATAGCGGGTGAAAGAAAAGTCTATACGGCAGATTATCATGACATTCAAACTGGTGAAGAATATGCTACATTGAGAACCTCAAGACCAGGTAATTTTATGCTAAATGATGACAGCTTTACGGAATTGAAAAATGGAAGACTGGAGGCCTTGATTCAAGATGCTATGGCTTATTACACCAGCCAGCATAACCGTATAGCGTCTCAGAATGGTATTACTTATAATTTCGCTCTGCCGGCGACGGAAAAAGGTGCTTGGGAAACGTATTTATCAAGAAATAGCTTCTTTGTCGTTTTTCAAGGATATCCCTTCGGAGAAGGTTCTGGTGAATATTACAATCGAATTGCTTCAGCAGGAGCAAAAATTTCAAAGAACGATGTGTTCTACCTGGAGCAGAAGGGCTGGTATTACATTTATCATAGAAGTGTTTGCCCTATACTGAAAGGAAGTGGGATGTTCTTTTTGGAAGAACCCTATTATACGAAAGAGAGCTGTGTGAAGGAAGGGGCGTACGCATGCCCGGTGTGTAATGCGAATGGAGTATATGCACCGGATTATAGGCCGTGAGCGAGAAAGATAAACATTTCGAACGGCATGGCAAATAGATCTAAGAATGGAATAAGAAGTGGCAAAGGAGGATGGATATGGATAATATGAGGGGAATGACGAATCAGATCAGACCTGTTATAGAAAATCGAACAAGAATTTTATCATTTACTACGGAGACTTATTCACAATATAAAAGCATAGAAAATACGAATATCCATAGATTCAAAGGCAAACTCCCGAAATACTGTATTCAAGAATACGAAACATTATATGTTCTAATGTATAAACCAAGATTTCTGAGTGAGCAAATGATTGGAAGGTGTATCGTAGCCAATACAACGCAGATAAAGGATAATGAAACTCTTGATTTTATTTCAAGGTTACATGATATTTCAAAGGAGATTTTAATTGAATACCCAACTATAATTGAAGATATGTATATACTGCCAAGTAAAAGAGGTATGGGATATGGAAAGTTCTTCACGGAATACGTATTAGTTGATATTAAAAAATTTAAAGTATCTCTAAAGGCACAAGATGATGGGATGTGGTTTTGGCCTAAACAGGGATTTAAAGAAGTTGGAAATGAGGTATTTATAAAATAATAGAGATACATTTTATTTTAGCTAGATTCAGGTATTAAATTTTCAGAGCGGTAACTTTTGCGAAGGGAATCTATTTGGTAAATATCCGTTTCATCCGTTTCGCAGATACTTTAAAAGGCTACTATACAGAATGGGGCATAATAAGAAAGAAATATAAGGGATAAATTAGAAAATATTTGTATTTTGGTATTGGGTTATAAAGGGATAGCGTATATAATTAATATCAGATACATCTGATATATGGCTTACTAATTCGTGATAGAAATTGAAGAGAAGGTAAGAATATGGATCCAATAAAAGGACAGTTGTGAAATTAGAATAATGATAGGTTAGGAAAACAAAGAAACTTATATTTATGGTAAGTGAAGATGAAACAAATGAAAGGGGTAAGGGAGTATGAAAAAGTTTTTAAATGGAAAGAAATTGATCGTGCTAATAATGGCAGTAACAATGGTGGTCATACTTAATATACCAGCACAATCAGCAGAGGCAGCTGACAATATAAAGGTTAACGCATTTATAAAGCTGCTGGTAACGGAGTTAAGTCTACCAACAGATTCAAGTTTCGGAGAACCCTATATTGAGGCGGCGAAAGTAGCCGGGATAATAAAAGAAGGTGACTTTAATAAATATACAGGATACCTTACCAGAACGGATTTGGCAGTACTGGCGAATCGGGCTGATGAATATTTGAATGGGGATAAGGTAGATAGTAAGCTTCTCTCCTTTGTACTTGAGAAACGAATCTCTGATATCAAAAAAATTCCCGCAGACAAGCGAGAAGCGGTAGCGAAGGTCTTTGCTAAGGGAATTATTAAGGGTTACAGTAATGGCTATTATATTCAAAACAGATCCTTTAAAGGAGATGGATATGTAACAACAGGTACTGCCAAAACAGTAATTTCATTAGTAAAAAACCCTAGCAAAAGAGCAAAAATAAGCCCAGATGGTATGTTGATCAGAACCACGAACCTGCCAAAGCATGCAGATAAGTATGAGTACATCCTAGAGTGTTATCCGAATAAGTTTTATGAACGACAGTTTGAATTCATGATATATGATAATTGGCAGCAAGTTTCTCACCCTGATTATTACTCTTATCCTGTTGATATGAGGAAAAAGATGTTTAAAAATTGGTATAATGAATGGCCATTATCACAGGAAATGGACAAACATCTCTATGAATGGTCTGCTCTGGTAGAGAATTACTTGAATTATGTATTTAATGTGGATTACCGTACTGTGGATAAAGTATGGGTAAAGGGATTAGCAGCTACGTATGCTAGAAGTAATCATAACATGGAAGACATGATAAATAAGTACTATATACCATATATGAAAAGAAATCATGTTGTTGTAGAAAGTGAAATTATAGCTGTAGAGCCATCCACTTTTTATCTAGATAGTGATTATTGTATGCGTGCTTATATCAAATATCGAATTACTGCTGTTGATATCACTGTAAAGCAGAATCAACTGATCTATGCGCAATATCCAGCGTTAAATAATTTAAAGAGCGGGGTGTGGCGGACAGGAATTTTTGATATTCGTTTTATACCTAATAATGGGTCAAATGGAGATGGCACTGATGTTGGAATAGAAGATTTGGGAAGTTTTGTTGATTTGTTCAATGTACCAATAAAATAGGGAGGGAGCTTCTTGAAAAAATTATTCCAAGAGAAGAAGATAATAGCTATTTTGCTAATCTTTATAATTATTACAAACCCTATTAATTTCAATAGAATGAATGCAAACGTGATTGATGATTCAAACTCTGAGACATATATTGAACTCGATGGAGAAAGGGTTCTTACAGTAAAGATGAACTACGGCTCTATAATAATTGTTGCAAAATCCAAAGCTGGAACTTCCTCCATCCGATGGGAAACGATAGGACTAACGATTACACGTAAACCAGTTAAGGAAAATGGAGAGTATGCAAGAGGGATACCGGGACCCTCTGATGTTAGCACGGTTTATAGCAGTGGGAGAGGCGTTTTATGGTTTGATGAAGCTGTACAAAAAAAAGATTCACCCCCAGTGAATGGAGTTGTAACGACAACAATTCTATTCAGCGCAGAACAGGTAGCAGAAGCTCTTAGCGCTGATTTCGAAAATATCAAACAGAACACACCAATATTTCTGCATGGTATATTTGATACCTATAATTACAATGTAGCAACTGGCGAAAAGGGATCGATCCGCAGCGGACAACGAATTGGTAAAAATGATGGAGGATTACGAAACTGGAAAGATATTGTTAAAGCCGAGTCCTGGGGTATGGATACGGTAAATGACTTTGATAAATATTTCAATATGATGATCGAATTCCAACCAGCCATCTATCAAAACTTTCTACACTATATCTCAGAAGATAAGGCTGAGTTAAAGACAAAAAAATCTCTGGGTGACATAAAAGCAGGTAAAACAGTTTCTTGGTCCAATGAGCCTACTACCTTACCAGGGGACTATGAAATGATTGGTAGATATGTTTCAAAAAGGGGTTTGCTTGAACCTAGAGAAGCGAGATACGTGGATGATGGATGGGATCTAAGTAAAATAAAAAGTGGAAATACTACCGTATTACCAGGAGGAATCGATGTATATCTTGTTTACCGAAAGAAAGTCCTAACCTCCTATAAGTATAAAGCGGTAGCCATAGATACCAGTGGTAAATACCTAAAGCATCTTACCACGGAAAATATTACCGTAAAAGAGGGGGAAAAGGTAACCTTCATTCCTCAGAGTAGTTTTTCAATCAATGCCAAGGAATACAAATTCCAAAATAGTTGGAACTTAAAATATGAAGATAAGAAGGGTGAAACGCAAAATTCAGGTGTTAAAAGTGCTACAAAGGTGGATAATTATAAAATGCCAGCTGCGAAAGCTGATTCGCTCGCAACCTTCTATTTTGTATATAATACCGGCCCACCGGTGACGCCGCCCCCAATAATAACCGAAGTACCGACCCCAACACCTACACCACCTCTCCCAGAGATTGTTGTGCCAATTTATGATACAGCTTATTCTGGTTTTACCAAAGCCGTGACAACAGGTGAAATCAGGGCAGATGACCGAGGCGGGGAGAAATTCACTGCAACCTTAGGAGTTCCAACGACGGAAGGTCTCTATGGACAGGTGAGAGCAAAGGAATACCTGCTTGGATATTTCTTTGAGAAGAAAGTTGGGATTAAGCATTATTCTGTAAAAGTATCCAAAAGCTATAACCTTACTTGGAAGAGTGCAACACCCCCGGGATCAAAAGTACCAGGTAAGACTCAAACAGAAACAGTTACCGTAACTCAGTATATATCTGTTCCCAGAGCATATGGCTACTGGCAGATTAGCAACCTTGATTATTATACAATAAATAAAGCTGTTCTAAGAAACTATGCATTGCCGGATGGTTCACTGACATTAACTCCGAACAGTACATACTACAACCCTCCTTCGATCAGCTATACTCATGAGACAAGCGAGAGCTATCATATCATCCCGCCAAATGAAGCTGTAAATGGTATTACACTTCCGTCTCAGAGTATAACCGGTGGGACGAGTAAGCCCTTAATACCAAAAGAAGATTTTACTTATTACGCCCATTCCCAGACAGGAAAATGCAAGGTTAGAAGTGACTCCCTGGTATTTGGTGGGCAGACGGTCATGAGCGGAGCAATTACAGAGACAGAGGCACCCAGAATAGATACGAGCGCAATTCCTCAATGTACCACTTACACAAATCAAAATGCTCTATATAAAAATGATCAGGTAATCAAGGCAACAAAAAAGAATGGAATGTATGGCTCCAGCGGAACGATCACCTACAGTG